>JAUYMX010000022.1 GCA_030699345.1 Methylococcaceae bacterium | reverse complement strand
AACAACTTTGTAGCGGCCTAATGGATCAATATCATCGATTTCAAGTAAACCATCTTGAATAAGACTGCCGAGGATAAAAAGGCTTTGTGCCCACACCAGCGGAATGTTTTCATTCGGCACCCGTTGCTGGCTATGCGGATTAGCTTTTTCTGCGGCAATTAAATCGATAGGGACTAAATACAACTCCGGCAATAACTGTTGGCCATTGTGTTCAACTAGCAAGCTTTCCAATTTTGCGCGATAGCTTTGGGCGGCGTCATGATCGCCAGTAAATAAGCTATTCAGCAATAAATAGGTAAAAAATAACGGCCATTCGCATTCAATATCGGTGAATTGTTTAAGCTCATGCGGGTCGTAATACATACGATGACTATCTTCTATGGCCGTTTGGTGACCATCCAACAAAAAGCGTTTACAGCCATAACGACCTTCAAGTTTCTCACAAATAATGTCTTCTGTTTTCGCTCGAATCGCCTGATTATCAACCGCAAAGGCTGGAAATCCAGTAATACTCAGTACCGCGGCATCGGCCTCTTTAGAAATAGATTCTCTGGGTAACAGCGATTCCAAGGTAATGCGCGTGCGGGCAATATCGTCACTGATCACATGTACTATAGATGCTTGTCCGCCCTCTTTGCCGAATAAATTAAATCCGGACAACGCTTCCAGCGCCGCTTTTGCCATGCCGATGGAACTGGCGTTTAACTCAGCAATGCCATGATTGGTTTTATGACCCCGCTCCCAGATGCCATAGTCCGGCGTCCGGTAAGTACGACTGACGTAATGCACCAGATTTTGCACGAAATTGACTTCATCGATGGTAAAGACAATGCGCAATCCAGAGGCTGTCATTTGCGCCAGCATCAATAAAAATAATGACGTGGCATCCAGCTGCAAATGCCCCCACTCGTCATCACCCACCACCACCGCGCCGGTTTTGGTGTCGTATTTGGCATGTAAAGCATCCAGCGGATTTTGCGACTGCTTGAATTTTTCAACCTTTGCAGCCTGGCGCATCATCGCTGTCAGCAGACCGCGCATCAGTTTAACGACGCTTTGTTCAAGAAGATAAGCGCTGTCGTTGCTATCGCCAGTCCGTCGATAAGCCAGCGCCAGCCCCCACGCAGAAAGAATGCTGTAAACGTTATCTCTAACCCAGGCATCGGTGTAATTACCGTGCACAGTGACAGCGGTGCTGGCCGGTAACAAGCCGGTCACCCAATGTTGGCGGCTTAAAATAATATCCTGCACTTGCTGAAAGTAGGCCTCTAATGGGTCGTTCTGAGTTGGTTTCATAGTCAATTAAGGCGACGTTGATGAGTGAATTATTAGGCTTGCTTTAAGCATATTGGGCTAAATCTACATTAGCCCAGCAATTGTTGAGCCAATAATGGTACGCATTAAATATAGTCAACAAGGTGACCTGATTTACAAAAGCTCGCACCAATTTGAAACAAAAGGCTATTTTTATGCACCAAAAACACTCATAGCTGTGTTGCTCAATTTGAAAATAAACACCTGATAAGCACGCGCACCGTCCGTCTGTGCCACACATTCAAGCATTGCAATTCTTATGATGTAAAAGTGGTTCGCTTATTGCTTTGCTCTAAAACAAATACATTACCCACATCAAATCAAGGAGCAACAATGAGTACGATTCATCTTATCGGCGGAGAAAAAGGCGGTGTCGGCAAATCTGTAGTGGCGCGGGTGCTGGCTCAGTACATGATAGGCAATAAAATCCCCTTTATTGGTTTTGATACCGACCGTTCGCATGGTTCATTGCTACGTTTTTATTCAGACTATGCATCGCCCACCATCATCGATAATTACGAAAGCCTGGATGCCATTGTGGAGACAGCCGCCGAGAACCCGGAGCATCGGATTCTGGTTGATCTGGCCGCACAAACCCATCATCCGCTGGCAAAATGGCTGGATGAATCAGGTGTACTGGACTTGGCCGAAGACCTGGGTATTTCTCTGACCTACTGGAATGTGATGGACTCCGGCAAAGATTGCGTAGATTTGCTTGATAAGCTGCTGGATCAATATGGCTCACGTTTGAACTACATCCTGGTACTTAACCAACTTCGCGATGACAAATTTTCTATTTTAGAATCGTCCGGCGTTAAAGATCGGGCCTTGGCACTAAATGCCAAAGTGCTTAACTTAAAACGCCTGCATGCACCGGTGATGACCAAAATTGATGCTAACAGCTCCAGCTTTTGGGCAGCCCAAAATAAAGACTACGACAACTTGAATGCTTTAGGTTTGCTGGAACGGCAACGCGTTAAAGTATGGTTAAAACATGCTTACGAACAGCTGCAATGGGTGGGTCTTTGAAACCGGTAGCACTAACACGGATCAGCAGACAGCAATGAAACTGCAAGTCAGTTGCGATCTGCATTTCCAGATCGAGGATCCCACCGCATTAATTTTAATGCTCCGGCCATTAAGCGCCGCTCAGCAACGGATTACCAAAGCCAGTTACATCGTTGAGCCCGGCGTAGCAATCACTGAAAACAAAGACAGTGTCGGCAACTTCTGCCAGCGCCTGGTGGCACCACCGGGCGAATTTATTGTTCATACTGCATTTGAGGTCATCACGGCTGACAATATTGATACTGCGCGCGGTGCTAATTTTGTGGAAATCCAGAACTTGCCGAACCAGATTCTGCCGTATCTGTTACCCAGCCGTTATTGTGAATCGGATCGGTTTGGTGATCTAGCGCGCGAGATCGTTACCGATGCCCTGCCCGGTTACGATCAGGTCAGCCAAATTAATGACTGGGTGCAGCGCAACATTAATTACATTCCCGGTTCCAGCGATTTGCCGCTCTCAGCCATTGATATTAACAACCGCGGCTATGGTGTCTGCAGAGATTTGGCGCAACTGGCCATCACCTTATGCCGAAGTATCAGTATTCCAGCGCGGCTGGTAGTGGGGTATTTGTATCAACTTGAACCGATGGACTTGCATGCTTGGTTTGAAGCGTATATCGGCGGACGCTGGTATACGTTTGACCCCACCCAGAGCGGGCCACGCGGTGGTCGAGTAATTATTGCCTTTGGTCGCGACGCCGCTGATGTATCGATATTCCACCAGTTTGGCGTAGGCTGCGTGTTAAACAACATGGATGTGCGGGTTAATTTGCTGAGCAAGCCGTCCAACTCTGTTCAAGTTCTTTAATGCTGACTGACTTGCAAAGATAAATAAAATACAAAAGATTACCTCAAACAGCGGCTTTCTCCTGGTAACGCCATACGCCCGAAGGGGCACTGCCATTAAGTTAAGATGTAGGTGCGAATTTATTCGCACATTGCGAAGCAACGATTAACCAGTTGTGCGAATAAATTCGCACCTACAAGTGTATCGATTTTTCTTAACTTAATGGCAGGAAGGGTGCTTACTTTGCTCAGCAGGAATGGGTAATTTTTAGAGGTTCCCTTTTGATTACGGGCACCGACCGCTCCTACAAATGTCCATCTTCCAACTAATCAAACTTCAGTTCAATTCGCGTGCCTGCCTGTTCATTAAAAGGCCTGAGCTGTACCCGAAGGGGCACTGCCATTAAGTTAAGATGTAGGTGCGAATTTATTCGCACATTGCGAAGCAACAATTAGCCAGTGGTGCGAATAAATTCGCACCTACAAGTGTATCGATTTTTCTTAACTTAATGCCAGTACTCCCAAGAGTGCTTACTTTGCTCAGCAGGAATGGGTAATTTTTAGAGGTTCCCTTTTGATTACGGGCACCGACCGCTCCTACAAAATCCAACCCTTACAACTAATCAAACTTCAGTTCAATTCGCGTACCTACCTGTTCATTAAAAGGCCTGAGCTGTAAGCGCGCTTTGTGTAGATCGGCGATTTCTTTAACAATCGCCAGACCTAAACCACATCCGACTCCCGCAGTGCCGGGGATGCGATAAAAACGCTCAAAAATACGTTGGCGTTCAGACTCGGGAATACCCGGACCATCATCTTCTACAATCAGGCAAGGTGTCGGATTACGTTCTAGCTTGATCAGAATATTGCCGTGTTCTTTACCATAAGTAATGGCGTTGTCTAGCAGGTTAGCCAGCAATTCCCGCAGCAAAACGGCATCGCCTTTGATGATCAGCTCAGGCTCGTCACTTTCAAAACCAAGTTCAATATTGCGCTGCAAGGCTTTCGGTACAAACTCCATACAGGTGCTGCGAGCCAGCTCAACTAGATCCACCGGCACTAATTCATAATCGCCTTCGATAGGTTCGGAGCGGGCTAAAACCAATAGCTGCGACGTCAGGTGCGCCATGCGATCAGCGCTGTTTTGAATCTGCACTAAGGCCGGCTGCATGGCCTCGACATTTTGCTCACGCAACGCCCGCGCGGCTTGCAGCTTAAGACCCGCCAAGGGTGTACGTAATTGATGTGCAGCGTTGGCAATAAAGCGTTGTTGGCTGGCAATGCCATAGGCCAAGCGCTGCAGCAATTCATTGATGGTGTTGGTCAAGACTTGTACTTCTTGATAGACGTGCCGTTCTGGTATCGGCCGCAAGTCGCGTGGGCTACGTTGGGCAATTTCGTTAGCTACCAGTTGTAAGGGCTGTAAACCACGCTTTATGCCGCGCAACAAAAATAAGCCAACAACCAACACCAATATCAGTTGCGGCACCAAGTCAGCCAAGAGAATGTCGATCATCATCGCGCGGCGTTTGTTAACCGTTTCGGCAACATGTACAAAGACTTGTTCAGCGCCAGGTTCTGGGGGCAACAACATCGACACGACCCTAACCGGTTCGCCATACATCATTTCGTCAAAAAACACCGGCTTCGACCAGTCGGTATCAGGCGCAAAAGGTTCGGGCACAAACTTATCACCGGCGATGACGCCTTGTTGTGCGGAGATGATTTTGAAATACGTTTTGTCCGACTCGTCCCATTTAAAAATTTCTAACGCTTCAGGCGGCAGATCGACCACCACCCTGCCCGCTTGCAGCTTGATTTCTTGGGTTAAAGATCGGGCAGAATCAAGCAGCCAGCGATCGTAAGCATTATCGACATAATGCAAGGTGACAAAATATGACAGCACCGTTTCCACGGTCATAAAAATAATCAACGGTATCGCCAAGCGCAACAAGATGACACTTTTAAGGCTGCGCGGCTTAGACATCGGCGCTTGCCTCCAATAAATAGCCTAATCCTCGCACCGTGCGGATCAACACCCCGTAAGATTCCAGTCGTTTGCGAAGCCGATGGATATAGATTTCTACCGCGTTATCGGTCAACGCATCGTCATCAGCCGCTAAACGCTGGGCGATGCGGTCTTTACTGACTACTTTACCGGCCTGCAATAACAGAATTTCCAATACGCCATATTCTCTAGCCGATAGCGCTAGCGGTTGACCCTCGACTGACAAGCGGTGATTCCGAGGTTCCAAGGTCAATTTACCTAAGACAATCACATCATTAAAGCCGCCGTAACAGCGCCGGATCAGCGCATGAATGCGCGCTTCCAACTCTTTGAGCTCAAAAGGCTTGCTCATGTAATCATCAGCACCTTGTTGAATACCGGTAATTCTGTCGTTAACACTGTCGCGTGCAGTCAAAATCATGATCGGCAACGGCAGTTTGCGTTGCCGAATTTTGCGCAACAATTCCAAGCCATCCATGTCAGGCAAGCCCAAATCCAGCACGATCAAATCAAAATCCTGTGCGGTCAGTAACTGCTGGGCATAACTGCCGGTGGTCGCGACGGTGACGACATAGCCCGAACCGCTAAGTGTATGCATCAAGCCATCAGCAAGGACGGCATCGTCTTCTATTAATAAGATGTTCATGTCTTGTAAAAATCGAGTGAAAGCTTTCTGAAAGGTTCACAGGCTAGGATGGGGCAACTCAGGATAAGCCTGAAGATTTTTTAAAGCATAACACGAGCTAAAACCATTCAATATGGTCTGAGCTGGTCACTGAAAAGAAGGAGCCGTTAAATGATTCACAAACATATTCAATACTACGCTCAACATTTAAAAAATGATGTTCCCGCCGGGATTGTCGTTTTTTTAGTCGCTTTGCCTTTATGTCTTGGTATTGCCTTAGCCTCTGGCGCTCCGTTATTTGCCGGATTAATCGGCGGATTGGTCGGCGGGCTAATCGTCTCCTGGCTGAGTGGTTCGCAGCTTGCGGTTTCCGGGCCCGCCGCTGGTTTAACCGTTATTGTCTTTAATGCCATTGAAACCCTAGGTGGGTTTCAAGGTTTGCTGGTGGCTTGTGTGTTAGCTGGATTTATTCAACTGATATTGGGGTTTTTACGGGCGGGAATCATCGGCGCATTTTTTCCTTCTGCGGTGATTGAAGGCATGTTGGCCGCAATTGGTTTGATTCTAATCATGAAACAAATCCCTCATGCTACCGGCTACCACAGCAGTTATGAAGGCGACGAAAGCTATATGAAAGAAACTGCTGAATCCAGTTTCCATGAGTTTCTTGAAGCATTCGGCGGCTTATCGCATGGCTCGGTGATTATTAGTGTCGTGGCATTAGTGCTTTTAGCGCTATGGACCACCGGCTGGATTAAAAAACAAAGAATACTCAAATTGATTCCTGGCCCTTTAGTGGCTGTACTTTGGGGGGTCGGCTATAACGAAACCGCTAAACGCTTTGCCCCGGATTGGGCGGTAACGAGCGAACATTTAGTCAGCTTACCCGTCTCAGCAAAACCAACCGATTTTTTCGATAACTTTGTCTTGCCGGACCTCAGTTATCTTGAACACTTAAACAATCCTGCTGTTTATACCGTTGCGGTGACTATCGCGATTATCGCCAGTCTGGAAACACTATTAAGCCTGGAAGCTACCGATAAACTCGATCCATTTAGACGCATTGCACCGACCAACCGCGAGTTAAAAGCTCAAGGGATAGGTAATATCATCAGCGGTTTAATCGGCGGCTTGCCGATGACTGCGGTCATCGTGCGTAGCGCCGCCAACATCAATGCCGGTGGCATTACCCGAATCGCATGCTTCACGCACGGCATATTTTTATTGTTGAGTGTGATGTTTTTGGCTCAGTATTTAAACGCTATTCCCTTAGCCTGTTTGGCCGCAATTTTGTTGCAAACCGGCTACAAACTTGCCAATCCGGCGTTGTTCAAAGCCTTTTATAAAAAAGGCATGAGCCAGTTTTTACCATTTGCGATCACGGTGGTCGCTATTTTGGTGACCGATTTACTTAAAGGTATGGCTATCGGCATGGTAATCGGTTTGTTTTTTGTGATTAAAGCCAATTATCACGCGGCTATTACTCTGACCCAGGATGGCTCGCACTATGTGCTGACACTAAATAAAGATGTGTCGTTTTTAAACAAAGCGCTGCTGAGAAAGTTCATCTTGCACATTCAAGCCAACAGTACAGTGACTATTGACGCAACTAAAGCGAAGTTTATCGACCATGATATTTTGGAAACTCTTGAGGATTTTCTCGCGGCAGCACCTGATGACAACATTACCGTTGAAGTGATTGAGCTGCATGGTAAGGAAAGAATCCACAAACACGAGCCGCTGGTGATATTAAATGAACGCGCTACCAGTTAAAAATTAACGAAAGCAACGGTAACCAAATATGACTGAGTTTGAACACACACACCAGTACACGCTGCCATCGGGATTATTAGCCAATCTAAAATTCGATATTCCTGCAGGCATCGCGGTATTTTTGATCTCCATTCCATTGTCATTAGGCATTGCACTGGCATCAGGTGCGCCGCTGCTGTCCGGATTAATCACCGGTATTATCAGCGGCATTGTTGTGGCGCCATTAAGCCAATCAGCACTGGGTATTAGCGGCACGGCGGCCGGTTTATCGACGTTAGCGCTATCAATGATTCAGGAATTTAGCTTCAGCGGTTTTTTGTTGATTGTGGTGTTGGCGGGCTTGATTCAAATTGTGATGGGGCTGATACACGCGGGGGTAATTGCCTACTATTTCCCTTCCTCAGTAGTCAACGGCATGCTCGCGGGTATCGGTATTATCCTGGTGCTTAAACAAATTCCCCATGCGCTGGGTTATGACCGTGATTACGAAGGCGACTTTGGTTTTATGCAGCCGGACAATTATTCCTCATTGTCAGAATTAGCGAATATGCTGGATTTTGTCTCCCCTGGGGCTATTTTGATTTCGTTAGTCTCGCTCATCATCTTGCTGGTCTGGGAGCGTCCGTTCATCAAAAAACTGGGCGCATCGCAATTCTTTAAAGGCATATTGCTGGTCGTCATGGCCGGAATATTGATCAACCATTTCCTGCAACAGTTTTATCCTTATTTTGCGCTCAAGCAGACGCATCTGGTTAATCTGCCGGAAATGTTGTCCCCTGCTGACTTATTCAGCCAGATACAACTCCCGGATTTTGCTCAATTAACTAATCCGGCGATTTATTTGTCGGCATTAACCTTAGCCATAGTTGCCAGCTTGCAAACATTGCTGACTGTGGAAGCGGTGGACTCACTTGATCCCTACAAACGCGTAACACCCACCAGCAGGGAATTGATTGCCCAAGGCATTGGTAATACTTGTTGCGGACTCATCGGTGGCTTGCCCTTGACCCAAGTAATCGTGCGCAGTTCGGTCAATATTCAGTCAGGCGCAAAAACAAAAAATTCAGCGGTTATTCAAGGGCTAAGCCTGCTACTGGCAGTGATATTTATCCCGACCTTACTCAACCAAATCCCTTTAGCCAGCTTGGCTGCTATTTTGCTGGTTGTTGGTGAACGCCTGGCGAATCCAACCATTTTCAAGGCCATGTACAAATCAGGGATGTATCACTTCATCCCATTCTTAGCGACAATTTTGGGACTGATTTTTACCAACATGTTGATTGGTTTGGCCATCGGTTTATCTGCGGCCTTATTTTCAATTTTGTTGGAAAACTACAAAACCGGCTTTTATTTCAATGAATTACATTGGGGTAACAAAACCATTATCCGGCTGTCCGAACACGTTTCTTTTCTTAATAAAGCCAATATTTTAAGGACGCTGCGTCATCTACCTGATAATTCAGAAGTGGTGATTGATGCCACCCGGTCGAAGTACATCGATTATGACGTTTATCAAATTATCGAAAATTTCAAAGTTAAAGCCGACCGCAGAAACATCAAATTGACTATTGAAAACCTGCGCGGTTACGGCCCGCTACCGCCATTGAGCAATGCCAGACCCCCCACTTATGACACGCAAAAAGCACTCAAACCAGCCGACGTGCTCGATTTATTAAAAGAAGGTAATGCGCGCTTTATCAATGCCCTGGAATCAAATCGCAACTTGCTGGAGCAAGTCAACGACACTCGCAAAGACCAGTTCCCGATTGCCATTATTTTAAGCTGTATGGACTCGCGTACCTCGGTAGAACTGATTTTCGACCAAGGCTTAGGGGATATTTTCAGCACGCGCGTGGCGGGTAATATCGTTAATGACGACATCCTAGGAAGTATGGAATATGCCTGTAAAGTGGCCGGCTCCAAACTGATTGTTGTTTTAGGACACTCGCATTGCGGCGCGATCAAAGGCGCATGCGCGCATGTTGAGCTTGATCACTTAACCGGCTTATTGGATAAAATTCAGCCAGCCGTCCATGCGGTCAGCATCGAAGAATCAAAAATTGTGACTGCGGAAGACAAAAAATTGGTACAAAAAGTC
>JAUYMX010000020.1 GCA_030699345.1 Methylococcaceae bacterium | reverse complement strand
TTGGCGGCCAATCCGGACATTCTGTTATTGGATGATCACTTATGTGCTCTGGATGCGTTAACGCGCGGCAATCTGCAAGATGAGATTTTAAGAATCTGGGAGCAGGAAAAGAAAACCGTCATCCTGATTACCAATGATGTCGATGAAGCCATTTACATGGCCGATCGAGTAATCCCACTCAATCCCGGTCCGGACGCGACATTAGGCCCGGATTTTACCATCGACATCGAACGCCCGCGGGACAGAACGGCGTTAAATCACAATCCGAAATTCAAGCAGTACCGGGCTGAAATCACCCAGTACCTGATGGATATCGGCATGCAGAAAAACCTGGTCTCAGATCAGAAGCAAATCAAATTGCCGGACGTTCGGCCCAATACCAGTACGACAGCAGGGATGCAGGAGGTAGAGCAACGCAGGGAGCAGTTGCCGAACGATTTCAAGCTGGATACATCGACCTTAAAACCCGGCAAAAACGATTTAGGCAAACCGCGCTATCTGGAGTTTTCGCAACTGTCGAAAGTCTACCCGACACCCGACGGCAACAGCACCGTTAAGGTCGTGGACGGCTTCGACCTGAAAATGAAAAAAGGCGAATTCATTTCCATCATCGGCCATTCCGGTTGCGGTAAATCGACGGTGTTATCGATGACTGCGGGCTTAAACAGCATCTCCGAAGGCGTGATTATTCTCGACAACAAAGAAATTGCCGCAGCCGGGCCCGATCGTGGTGTGGTGTTTCAAGCGCCCAGCTTGTTTCCATGGCTGACAGCCTTTGAAAATGTGATGTTGGGGGTCGATAACGTTTATCCACACGCCTCGCAATCCGAACGTGAAGACATCGTTGAATACTATTTAACCCGCGTTGGCTTGGTCGATTCCATGTTTAAAAAAGCCGCTGACATGTCCAACGGCATGCGCCAACGGGTCGGCATCGCCCGCGCCTTTGCCTTGTCCCCCAAGCTGTTATTGCTGGATGAACCGTTTGGGATGCTGGATTCCTTAACCCGCTGGGAATTACAAGACGTGTTGATGGAAGTCTGGGACAGAACCCAAGTCACCGCGATTGTCGTTACTCATGATGTCGACGAAGCCATTTTGCTGGCTGACCGCGTGGTGATGATGACCAACGGCCCGCACGCCACCATAGGCAAGATTGAAGAAATAGATTTACCCCGGCCGCGTAGCCGACAAGCGTTATTGACTCACCCGGATTATTACCGCTATCGGGAAAGCATCTTGAGCTTCCTCACTGAATGCGACCACACCCATTGATTTTGTCTTAAGGAATTGCCATGACCACACCACAACGCAAAACCAGAGTTTCCATCTCCCTGTTCGCTTTAACTTTAAGTTCAAGCCCCGTCTCAGCCGACATCACCAAAGAAGTTGAAGATGCCCTTAACTTTTACCATTACGGCAAAAACGGCGCGGTAAAACTTGATCTTAACTATCGCTATGAAAATGTCGATCAGGATAAAGGCACTAAAGTGGCGGCGGGTAAATACAAAGGCCAATACCCTGATACCGCCAATGCCAATACCGCTCGCTTGCGCGCCGGTTTGTTATCGCCCACGTTTTACGGTTTTCAAGGCTACGCCGAATACGAAGGCAATCTTGCCATGCAGGAAGATTTCAACAGCACCCGTAATGGACTCGCTCAGTTTTCAACAGTTGCCGATCCGGAAAAAAGTGAACTGAACCAACTATGGCTGAGCTATGCCGGTATCCCAGATACCCTGGTAAAAGGCGGTCGGCAACGCATCAAGCTTGATGACGACCGGTTTATCGGCAACGTCGGCTGGCGACAAATGGAAACCACCTTCGATTCGGTATTGATTACTCATAACAACCAACAACTGTTCGGCCTAACCGTTAACGCAGGCTATATCGGCAATGTCCAAACCTTTACCGCGACGACTGAAAACGTCAGCGCACCGATTCTTAACGTTAGTTACAAAGTGGGTGATTATGGCACTGCAATTGGCTATGGCTATTGGCTGGATTACACCGAGAGAGAGAATGCGGAAAAATCCAGTGCAACCTACGGCTTACGTTTTACGAATTATCAAAAACCCGGCGACTCTTTCAAATTAAGCGACAACTACGGACTGGTTTACACCGCCGAATGGGGCTATCAGCAAGATTACGGGCACGGCAAAACAGCTTATGACGCTAATCGGCTCAATTTGATGGGCGGCTTTACCGCTTATAACTTTACTGTTCAAGGCGCGGTGGAGCAGTTGGATGGTAAAGGTGTAAACAGGACGTTTGATACGCCACTGGGCACCAACCATGCTTTTCAGGGCTGGGCCGACTTATTTTTGGTGACGCCTAAAGACGGTATTCGCGATGTATTCGCGACTGTCAGCAGCACATTTGATCGAGGCGAAGTTGTCTTAAGCGGCGTTTTCCATAACTTTACCGACGATACCGGACAAAATCAGTACGGCAAGGAATGGGATTTCCAGGCTACCAAAAAATTCGGCAAGCACTATTCATTGCTGGCCAAATACGCTTATTACAACGCGGACAATTCTATCCCGGCCGCCCCCGGCGCCTTTACCACAACAGATACCCAAAAGATTTGGCTTCAGGGAAATATTAGTTTTTAGCGTTAATAATTTTCCCACGCGCTGCGTCACTGCCATTAAGTTAAGCAAAATAGATACATTTGTAGGTGCGAATTTATTCGCACAACGGGCTAATCATTGCTGCGTAATGTGCGAATACCCTCTGGGGCACAAGTAAATTCGCACCTACATCTACTTAATGGCAATGGCGCAGCACGTACCCAAAGGGCATAAATGGGAACCAGATAACCAGAAAAATCGAGGTTTAATCATGAGCACAAAAAAAACATTAGTCGTTATCGGTAACGGCATGGTTGGACAGAGTTTTCTGGCCAGCCTGGTCACCAGCCCGATTAAAGACGACTATCAAATCGTCACCTTTTGCGAAGAACCCAGAGCCGCTTACGACCGGGTACATTTGTCGGAATTTTTTTCCGGCAAAACGGCGGAAGATCTGTCCATGGTCGAGCCCGGTTTTTTTGAAGAACATGGCATCACCATTCATATCGGCGATAAAGCCTCAAAAATTTATCGTTTAGCAAAAACGATACTTTCTGAAAAAGGCGTCAGTATCTCTTACGACAAACTGGTTTTCGCGACCGGCTCTTACCCGTTTGTGCCGCCGGTACCGGGACATGATCGTCCACAGTGCTTGGTTTATCGAACCATTGAAGATCTTGAAGCGATGGCCGCTGCTGCAAAAAACGGCAAGGTCGGCACCGTGGTCGGCGGTGGCTTGCTGGGGCTGGAAGCCGCTAAAGCGTTAAAAGATTTAGGCTTAAAAACCCATGTTGTGCAATTTGCACCACGCTTAATGGAAATGCAGATGGATGATGCCGGTGGCGCCATGCTGCGCCGCAAAATTGAAGAGCTCGGCATCACCGTGCATACCGGCAAAAACACCATCGACATCACCGACGGAAAGCACTGCGCCAATAAAATGGTGTTTGCCGATGGTGATGAACTGGAAACTGACTTGGTACTGTTCTCTGCGGGTATTCGTCCGCGCGATGAACTGGCCAGAGACTGCGCGCTACATGTTGGTGCGCGCGGCGGCATTGTCATCGATAACCAATGCAAGACGTCTGACCCGGATATTTACGCCATTGGCGAATGTGCGTTGTGGAATGACAAAATTTTCGGGCTGGTCGCGCCAGGTTATGCGATGGCCCGCACGGTGGTGGCTGATTTAGCGGGTGAATCCGCCAGCTTTACCGGCGCGGATATGAGTACCAAACTGAAACTGATGGGCGTTGATGTCGCCAGCATTGGCGATGTGCATGCCAAATCTCAGGGCGCTCTGGTGTATAGCTACCAAAATGGCGATAACGGTATTTATAAACGCTTAGTCGTCAGCCAGGATAAAAAGCAGTTATTGGGTGCGGTGTTGGTCGGTGACAATTCAGGCTACGGCACCTTGCTGCAATATTGCTTGAACGGTATCGAACTGCCGGAGAATCCCGATGCACTGATTTTGCCGCACCGCTCCGATGAATCGGTGGGTCTTGGCGTCGATGCCTTACCGGCCTCGGCGCAAATCTGTTCTTGTTACGATGTCACTAAAGGCGCGATCTGTTCGGCGATTGAAGCCGGTTGCACCACGATGGGTGCATTAAAAACAGAAACCAAAGCGGCCACTGGTTGCGGCGGCTGTTCAGCATTACTCAAATCGGTGATGGATTGCGAACTGGCCAGACAAGGTTTTGAAGTCAACACCGATTTGTGCGAGCACTTTGCCTACACCCGCCAGGATCTCTACAACCTGATGTTGGTAGGCGAAATCAAAACCTTTGCCGAATTCGTGGAAAAACACGGTAAAGGCCAAGGCTGCGAAATTTGTAAACCGACCATCGGCAATATCCTGGCGTCTTACTGGAATGAGCACATCTTGGAACCGGAACATCTTGGTTTGCAGGATACCAACGATACCTTTTTAGCGAATATGCAAAAAGACGGCACCTATTCCGTGGTGCCGCGTATCACCGGCGGCGAAATCAGCCCGGACATGCTGATTGCCTTAGGCCAAGTCGGTAAAAAATATAAGCTCTACACCAAGATTACCGGTGGCCAGCGCGTGGATTTATTCGGGGCGCGGGTCGATCAATTGCCGCACATCTGGAAAGAACTGATCGATGCCGGTTTTGAGTCCGGCCATGCTTACGGCAAATCCTTACGTACCGTTAAATCCTGCGTCGGCAGTACCTGGTGCCGCTTTGGCGTCGATGACAGTGTCGGCCTCGCGATAGAGCTGGAAAACCGCTACAAAGGTTTGCGCTCCCCGCACAAAATCAAATTCGCGGTGTCCGGTTGTACACGTGAATGCGCCGAAGCCCAAGGCAAAGACTTCGGCATCATCGCTACCGAAAACGGCTGGAATCTGTATGTTTGCGGTAACGGCGGCATGAAACCGCGCCATGCTGACTTATTCGCCACCGGCTTAGATAAAGACACCTTAATCAAATATATCGACCGCTTTTTAAGCTTTTATGTGCGCACCGCCGGCCGTCTGCAACGCACCTCGGTCTGGATGGAAAACATGGAAGGCGGCCTGGATTATCTTAAGTCCGTGATCATTGACGACAAACTCGGGCTAGGCGAGCAATTAGAACAACAGATGCAGCATGTGATCGATACCTATCAATGCGAATGGAAGACCACCATTGAGGATGAATCAAAACTCAAACGTTTCCGCCACTTTATCAACAGCGACCAACAAGATGACAATGTGGTATTTGTCGAAGAACGCGGGCAAATTCGTCCTGCTGATGCGAATGAACGTAAACACTTTAAATTGTTAGAGGTGGCGTAATGACACAAGGCCAAGATTTGTGCGGCGTTGACGGTAGAGGCGGAAAATTTTCCGCCTCTACAGAGGTCTGGCGAGACGTGTGCGACATTGACGATTTACAGCCCAATTCCGGCGTGTGCGCATTGGTGGATGGACAGCAAGTGGCGCTTTTTTATCTAACTCCCAGCGCGGTATGCCATGCCATCAACAATTACGATCCGTTCGGACACG
Organism: Methylococcaceae bacterium; assembly: GCA_030699345.1. Lineage (GTDB taxonomy): Bacteria > Pseudomonadota > Gammaproteobacteria > Methylococcales > Methylomonadaceae > JABFRC01. The sequence goes on along the minus strand of JAUYMX010000020.1, from coordinate 1,566 downwards.
CCAACGTGTTATCGCGCGGTGTAATTGGCGACATCAACGGCCAGCCGGTGGTTGCTTCACCTTTATATAAACAACATTTCAATCTGCAAACCGGCGTTTGCCTGGAAGATGAAACGGTAAAAATCCCCGTCTACGCGATTCGTATTAATAACAACCGAGTTGAAATAAACATGCAGGAGTCCGGTAATGAACTTTAAATATTTTATTGCCGATGTCTTCACCAAGCAGATTTTCAGCGGCGCACAAATTGCTGTATTTCCTAATGCAAAGGGCTTAAGTCCTCAACAGATGCAACTGATTGCCGGAGAACTGAATCTATCTGAAACTGTGTTTGTCTTTCATCCTGACAGTCGAAGCACCACGCGAGTTATGCGGATCTTTTCACCGCTGGCAGAAATAGATTTTGCCGGGCATCCGGTTATCGCAACCGCTTTTGTCTTAGGCAGTATTGGTGCTATTGACTTAACTAACGCGATAACCCCGATTATTTTTAAACAAAATGCCGGCGCGCTTGAAGTCAATATTTCTGCTCAAGACGGCACACCAACTTTTGTGCAATTCACCCGCAAAGTATCGTCCTTCATTGATCGATTTGCGCCAACGAGTGAAGAGTTAGCTAGTTTTTTAGCTATTGATCCCTCTGAAATCGATACTAAAAAGTATTCTGCCCGCCTGGTGTCCTGTGGTTTTCCCTATTTGATTGTACCGGTCTGGAATTACGAAACCGTCCGAAAAGCCAAGTTTAATTATGCGACGTGGAGTCAATCCGCTGCGCCGCAAACTGCCGCACAGGAAGTGTTGCTGTTTTCAGCCAAAACGCCTTTTGTTGACTCTGATTTTAATGCGCGTTTGCTCGGACCTCGCATTGGCATTCACGAAGACCCGCCAGTCGGTAGCGCTATGCCCGCCTTTGCTTCATACCTGTGTTCCTTCGAGCATCTAAAGAAAGGTACTTATACCTTCGCCGTGGATCGCGGCGACGACAAAAAGCGTCGCAGTGTACTCAATCTGGAAATGGATCATAAAGGTCTGGAAACACTGACCATCCGGGTCGGCGGTGAAGCAGTGATGGTCGCCGAAGGCGTCATGACAATTCCTGAGTCATGTTAAAAAAACGCCGTTTGGTAGTCATCGGTAACGGCATGGCCGGCATGCGCACGGTGGAAGAATTATTGTCCGCCGCGCCTAACCAATACGAGATTACTGTGTTCGGCGCTGAGCCTTACGGCAATTACAACCGCATCATGCTGTCCGCGGTACTCGCCGGTGATAAAACCATTGAAGACATTGTGATCAATGATCGCCAATGGTATGTCGATCATGGCATCACCCTGCATGCAGGAGCGGATAAAGCGGTGGTCGGTATCGATAGAAGCGCTCGCACGGTGACGGCCAAAGACGGCAGCGTCGCCGCTTATGACCGCCTGTTAATCGCCACCGGCTCGCAAGCGGTTATCGCTGAGGTGCCAGGCAGTGATTTGGATGGCGTAATTAGCTTTAGGGACATTATCGACGTCAATAAAATGCTGGCTTACAGCGACAGTCATCAACATGCTGTGATATTGG
>JAUYMX010000015.1 GCA_030699345.1 Methylococcaceae bacterium | reverse complement strand
CGTTACCACTACACCATTGCAATCGTTAGCGTTGTTGAATAGTGATGTGGTCTTGGGTTGGTCACAATCGTTGGCTGGCAGGGTGATTAACGAAGCGGGTAATGATGAATCTGCCCAGCTGGATAAGCTTTACCAAATCTTGTTCTCTCGTAAAGCAACCGATTCTGAAAAAGAAACCTTGCTGAAGTTTTTGAACAGTCACGAAAAGTCTGTTAGAGAAAAAATAACCGATGGCAAGTTTGCAATCAGCATTCCTACCGGACTGAAAGAAAACCAAAAGTTAGATCCTATTCGTGCCGCGGCCTTTGTTGACTTGGTTCACACGGTAGCAAATTCAAACGAATTTATTTACCGCTTCTAACAGCAACTAATACTTTTGATTAAGGAAAAATGACATGAATGATAAAGCTCGTAGAGACTTTTTAATAAAATCAGGCTTGGGTGCTAGTGGGCTTGCCTTGAGTGGTTTACTTCCCGGCGGTGGCTTTATTAATGCCTCGTTTGCCTCTGATTTGATTGCCGGTGCTGATCCGCTGGCACCTAAGCAACCGCATTTTCCAGGTAAGGTTAAGTCGGTTATCTGGCTGCATCAGGACGGCGCACCAAGCACGATTGACTTCTTCGACTACAAACCTGAATTGATAAAGATGCATGGTCAAGAAGTACCTGCTTCTTTCTTGAAAGGCATTAAAACCTCTACACAAGGCGGTGTGGGTAAGTTGTTTGCCTCTAAAAGAACGTGGAAACAATATGGCCAAAGCGGCGCTTGGTTTTCTGATTTGGTGCCGAATATTGCTCAGCATGCGGACAAAATCACCTTCCTAAAATCCAGCGTCACTGTCGGTGCCACACACGATATTTCAATTTTAAAATTGAACACGGGTGGTTTAAATCCTGGCCGTCCTTCGTTGGGGGCATGGATTCAGTATGCGTTAGGTACTGCTAACCCTGATTTGCCTGCGTATGTCGTACTTTATGACGGCAAAAGAGAGCCAACCGGCGGTTCTATTAACTGGAGTTCAGGTTTCTTACCAGCTGTGTACCAAGGTACTGCGTTCCGTCCTGGCGATTCACCAATCTTGCACTTGGATCGTCCTGAGTTAATTGCGGCAGCGCAACAAACAGAAAATCTGGATTTGTTGAGGCAACTTAATAACAAGGTAAATTCAGCCTATCCAAATGACAGCGAACTACAAGCGCGTGGCAGAGCTTATGACTTAGCAGCTCGTATGCAAGTAACTGCGCCTGAAGCTGTTGATCTGAGCAAAGAAACAGCAGCAACCAAAGAACTGTACGGTTTGAATGATGAGGCAACGAAGGGCTACGGTACTACGCTGTTAAGAGCGCGTCGATTAGTTGAACGCGGTGTGCGTTTTATTCAAGTGGTTACTGGCCCGCAAGAGATCAATGGCAACAGCAGAAACTGGGATGCTCACCAAGATTTGGAGGAAAATCACGGTAAACTTGCCAAGGTTGTGGATAAGCCAATCGCTGGCTTACTTGCTGATTTGCAATCACGCGGCTTGTTAGACTCAACATTAGTGGTCTGGACATCAGAGTTTGGTCGCACTTCTTACGGACAATCCGGCACTGGTCGTGACCATAACCCTTGGGGCTATACACAATGGTTTGCGGGCGGCGGTTTCAAAGCCGGTTACACCCATGGTGCAACTGATGAAATTGGTCTGCAAGTTGCCGACAAGAGCTTGGCGGTTGATACCTATGACGTACATGCAACGGTACTCAACCAGCTTGGTTTGGATCACCTTAAGTTGATTTACCAATATCAAGGACGATCTGAGCGACCAACCGTGGTTTACGGCAAGGTCATTAAGGAGCTTCTCGCTTAAAAAAGACTGTTAAGTCTTTTTGATTGGAGTTTGACGATAACCCGGATGGTTTGTGCCTTCCGGGTTATTTTTGTCTGAGCTGTTTGGTAAAGGCGAAAAATGGTTCGTCTGAGTTGTTATGGTTACTGGCGACTGGAAATCGCTGAGTTAAGGATTAAATAAATATATGCGTAAGATTATTAAACGTAGCGGGATAGTATTCCTATTGTTGTGCGGTGTGGTATTTGCCGAGGAAGGCATTGATTTTGAGTCGTTAATGGAGGCAGTTGAAAACAATGCCCATAATCTGCAAACCCTTATTGTTAATAAGGATGCGCCAGCGTCAATTGCTCTCGCCAAAGATCTGCAAACTGAGTTTAAGCAGGTGAGTGGTTTTTTTGAAAAACGAGGCAACGCTAACGACGCAGTCGTGGATGCACAAAAATACGTAGATTTGGCCACTGAAGTTATCAAATATGTGGAAGCCAATGACTTTGATAATGCGTCGTTAAAGGCGTCAGAGCTTACCAAAAATTGTGAAGATGCTTGTCACGATACTTACAAACCTCTTTAGTAATTCACACCTTTCAATTTAATAAATAGAGTAAATCGATGAAAAAATTTCTACTTGGTTGCTTGTTAACGACCGCATTTACACTGCCAGCTGCTGCCGCTTTAAAAGAAGGCGATGCGGCACCGGATTTTCAAACCCAAGCGTCATTGGCTGGTAAAGCCTTTAATTATTCATTAAAAGACGCGCTAAAAACCGGCCCGGTGGTGGTTTATTTTTACCCATCGGCTTACACCGGCGGCTGCAATATTCAGGCGCATACCTTTGCGGTCAATACTGAAAAATTCGCTGCAGCAGGTGCAACAATTATTGGTGTATCACT
>JAUYMX010000010.1 GCA_030699345.1 Methylococcaceae bacterium | reverse complement strand
GCATTATGGGTAGCAAAATCCGGTTTGGATGCCCAACAAACTCGTATGGCGGTTATCGCCAATAACTTGGCGAACGTTAACACCACCGGCTTTAAAAAAGGCCGCGCCATTTTTGAAGATTTGATTTATCAGAATGTTCGTCAAGTCGGTGCTCAAGAAACCCAAAACACTACCTTGCCGTCCGGCTTACAACTAGGCACGGGGGTAAGAACCGTCGCCACAGAAAAGTTACATACCCAAGGCAATGTGCAACAAACCGAAAATGCCTTGGATGTTGCCATTAACGGCCGCGGCTTTTTGCAAGTGCAAATGCCCAATGGCGATATTAATTACACCCGCGATGGATCATTAAAACTGGACTCCACCGGTCAATTAGTCACTTCCGGCGGTTTGTTGTTAAATCCTGCCGTCACTATCCCGGCGGATTCAGAAAGTATCACTATCGGCCGTGACGGGACCGTCTCCGTTAAACAACCCGGCAATGCAGCGTTAACCCAGGTCGGGCAATTGCAAACTGCAAACTTTATCAATCCAACCGGCTTGGAGCCGGTCGGGGAAAACCTGTACCGGGAATCGGTTGCCAGCGGCGCGCCAGTGGTGGGTACACCCGGTGAAAACGAATATGGCCCGTTACTGCAAGGCTCGTTAGAAACATCTAACGTCAATGTGGTGGAAGAGTTGGTCAACATGATCGAAACCCAGCGCGCCTACGAAATGAACTCAAAAGCCATTTCCACGACTGATCAAATGTTGTCGTTTGTTACTCAACAACTCTAAGTGGTGGCGAAGATGAGCTTTAATAAATCCAAATTGCTGCTGTTATTGCCATTGACACTGGCAGCCTGCACGCCCTTACCGCAACGCGATCCTGCCTTTGCGCCAGTGGCACCGGCTGACTTAAGACCGCCGGTACAAAGTAGCGGTTCAATTTACCAGTCTGGCTACGATATGCGCTTGTTTGAGGATAATAAAGCGATTCGGGTTGGGGATATTTTGACGATTACGCTGCAAGAACAAACCCAGGCGAAAAAGGCCGACGATTTGAATGCGAAAAAAGAAAACAGTATCAAAGTCAGTGCGCCGATGTTGATGGGGGTAAGCCCCGGCACTATTTTTGGGCAAGATCTTGATACCGAAATTTCTTCAGAGAAAGACTTTAAGGGCCAAGCCGGTGCTAATCAAAGCAACAGCTTAAAGGGCAATATCTCGGTCACGGTGGTTGAGGTGTTACCCAATGGCAATTTACGAGTGCGCGGTGAGAAGCGCGTGACTTTAAATCAGGGCGATGAATTTATCCGGCTGTCAGGTATTGTCCGGCCGATCGACATCAGTGCCAACAACATCATTTCATCCGACAAAGTGGCCGATGCAACCTTGATGTATACCGGTGACGGCGCCATGGCAGATGCCAGCAAAATGGGCTGGGTATCAAGAATTTTCTTTAGTGCGTGGTTCCCGTTTTAGGGTGGAGTTGGAGATGAAAACGTTACTTAAGCAATTAGCCTGGTTGGTTTTGGTTGTCACTGCCGGTGTTGACTCAGCGTCTGCTGAGCGTATTAAAGATCTTGCCAGTATTGAAGGCGTGCGCACTAATCAACTGGTGGGTTATGGCTTGGTCACCGGCTTAGATAAATCTGGCGATAAAACCTTATTTACCGGACAAAGCTTACGTAGCATGTTGGCGCGTTTGGGAGTGACTTTTCCGCCCGGCGTCGACCCGAAAGCCAAAAATATCGCCGCAGTAGCAATTCAGGCCGAAATCCCGGCGTTTGCCAAACCTGGGCAGCAGATTGATGTCACCGTGTCTTCAATTGGTGATGCGAAAAGTTTACGTGGCGGTACCTTATTGATGAGCCCACTCAAAGGTGCGGATGGCCAGGTGTATGCGATCGCTCAAGGCAGTTTGGTGGTCAGCGGTTTATCGGCATCCGGTCAGGATGGTTCCAGCGTTACCGTTAATAATCCCAGTGTCGGTCGTATCCCCAATGGTGCCACCGTTGAGCGCTCCGTCAATGCGCCGTTTTCAGAAAGCAATTTTTTAACGTTTAACTTACATGCGTCTGACTTTACCACTGCCAGCCGCGTAGCCGAGTCCATCAATAAAGTGCTTGGACCCAATACCGCAAAACCGTTGGATGCGACGTCGATCAAAGTTAATGCTCCAGTGGATCCGGGCCAAAAAGTGATTTTTGCATCGATGGTTGAGAATATGGACGTCGCCCCAGATGACGCCCCGGCACGTATTATTGTTAACTCACGTACCGGTACAGTGGTGATTAACAGCAAAGTTAGGGTTCAACCTGCCGCCGTGTCGCATGGCAGTTTGACGGTAACGATCAGTGAAAACCCGCAAGTCAGCCAACCCAATGCATTCTCAGATGGTAAAACCGTGGTGACGCCTAGCTCTGACGTAAAAGTCGAAGAAGAAAAAAACCATATGTTTGTATTTAATCCTGGCGTGTCTTTGGATCAAATTGTTAAAGCAGTCAATAACGTCGGCGCGGCTCCCAGTGATTTGGTGGCTATTTTGGAAGCGCTTAAATCAGCTGGCGCATTACGGGCTGAGTTAATTGTTATTTAGTAGGAGCGTTGGACATGCAAAACGTCAATAACGCCGATGTCTATACAGATTTTAACGGGCTGGCCAAGCTTAAAAACGATGCCAGAAAGGAATCGCCTGAAGCGCTTAAGGAAGTCGCCAAGCAGTTTGAATCGATATTTATCAACAATGTATTGAAGGGCATGCGTGAAGCCAAATTGGCGGAAGG
>JAUYMX010000008.1 GCA_030699345.1 Methylococcaceae bacterium | reverse complement strand
AAGAAAAAGGTGGCTTGCAGCGCTGCTGTCAGCCGTAAGATTTGCTTGGCAACGGGCAGGCTTAAATCCAGCCGCGTTCCTTAGGCCGACCGCCGATTTTGCTAGTTTGGCTTCGTGATTTACTGAGCAGACTCTAAATAGCAATGGCACTTCTGCAAAATACCGTACATCATTAATTGCCCCCTTCCATTTTCAGCCAAAAAGCGGCAAGTAAAGACCGAGTAATGATGAATCAATCAATTCAACCAGCACAACAACAAGCGATGGCTGGAGCCATAACAACACCAGGTATTGTCGCGATTGTCGACGATGATCCCTATATTTCATGTGCGCTTGGTATGTGGCTAGAGCTATATGGCTTGCGTGCCACACACCATACTTCGGGCGAGAGCCTTTTGCAGGCTATTCATCAAGAGGAGGGTCGCCTGGTCGTGGATATCGCCGTTGGTAATGACGTCCAATTGCCGCTGCTCGGCGCCATACTCGACCTTAATCTTCCCGGAGTCACGGGTATTGAACTTGCGCACACCTTGCGCGACTTAGCGCCGGACTTGCCACTTACTATCATTACGGCGCTGCGTGACGATGAGCGAACCCGTTACGGCAACCTGCCGCCGGGCATCTGCTGCCTTAAAAAACCCTTTGATTTGGATTTGCTGGAAGATGCCCTGAGTCTACTACTCCAATGACTATCTTTGATGCCCGTACTGCGTTCCTGATGCTGGGATTGCTCTACCTGCTCTTGCCCGCGGTTACTTGGATTGTGCTGGCTGGTCAACGCACAATCCAGATCGGGTTATGGTGTGGAGGTGGATTATTGGTTGGCAGTGCCTCGATATTAGTAGGTTTGCATGACATTGTGCCGGAATGGGTTTCTTTGATCCTGGTTACTGTCATGTACCGGGTTGCATTCCTGCTGCGCGTCCAATCCTTGCGGCTGGATCTTGGTATTCCCTGGCGGTGGCGCTGGATAGTGTTTGCAGAAATAGTTGTGCTGCTTATTTTCCTGAACATTCACTATGGTTTGGAGGATTACGTACTTCGTGCTCAATTCAACAGTATGGTTATGGTGGGTTTGCTCCTTCACCTTGCCACATTAGCCTGGCGCATTGGGCGCGATGAGCAAAGCCGCAGTGCCAAATGGATCGCTTGGGTATATGGAACGGTGACCGCAGTCATGCTGTTTCGCTTTTTTGCCGTGTCGGACCGTAGCGTCAATTTTAATATTTTGGACGAAGGATTGACCGTGCAACTGCTCGCAATGTCTATGCTGCTGGCCTCGGTGGTGGGGCATTTTGGCTATGTCGGCCTGGCCTTGGATCGCTCAATGCGGCGCGAACTCAAAGCGGCCGTTAATCGGGCTCGCGACGAGGAAAGCCGCCGCCTGGGCGCGCAGATTGCTCATCTGGATAGGCAGCGCAGCCTGGGCGAACTGGCAGCATCGCTGGGGCACGAGCTGAATCAACCACTCACCGCTATCTTGACCAATGCTCAGGTAGCCAAACGCGGTTTGCAGTCCGGGCGATTTGATACCGCCCAATATGCCGAATTTCTCGATAAAATCGTCCACAACACCCAGCGCGCGAGTCAAATTATCGAGCGTATTCGCAGCTTTATACGTCCTTCCGCATCACGTAGCGAACCGGTTGATCTCAATATGATTGTTCGTGAAGTCGCCGAACTGGTTGCTGACGATGCCCGCCGATCTAAGGTCCGTTTCGTATTTTCTGCCAATACTGACCAGATGCTGGTGATGGGCGACCCCATCCAGTTGTCGCAGATTGTTCTAAATGCGTTTCGAAACGCTATCGAAGCGCTTAAGCACACGACGCAAAGAGAGATTCAGGTGTCTTGTCGATACTCAAACAAGCGCGTCATTTTAAGTATTCGAGATACCGGCCCAGGACTCACACCCGAGGCGCTTGATCAGGTCGGGACGCCGTTCTTTACCACCAAGTCGACCGGGCTGGGCATGGGTATTTCTATCTCACGATCAATCGCCTTACATCATGGCGGCACGTTGAAGCTTACCAATGCTGACGCACAGGATGGTGGTGGCGCGATCGTCGAACTTAATTTGCCGACGCTGTCCGAGGTGAATCTATGAAAACACCCAAAGAATATCGGTCGCCGATCACGGTCTTCGATCGGAAACTCGCAGAGCGCTGCACCCGCGGCCGCGTGATCATCATTGACGATGATGAAGAAATTTTGTCGGCATTGACCGCCCTGGTCGAAATGGAGGGTTATGCATGCGAGACCTATGTTTCGGCGCTGTCTTACTTGCAGATGCTGAATTACAACCGGCCGTGCTTCCCTGGCCCTTGCTGTGTACTGTGCGATGTAAAGATGCCTGAGCTCGGTGGTTTGGAACTGCAAAGCCGCCTTGCTGAGCTTGACGATACGCCGGTGCTGCTGATGAGTGGTGCCTGCGGAGTGCAGGAAGCGGTGAGCGCTTTCCATGCCGGAGCGTTGGATTTTCTTATCAAGCCTATCGACGCCGATACGCTACTGATTGCCATGGACAAGGCGCTAGTCGTCAGTGCGGAGCGGTATAGCCAGCGAGTGCGTAAAGTCACTCTTGCAGCGCAAATCGCCACCTTGACTGAACGGGAGCGTGATATTGCCCGACGGGTTGCTGCCGGACAAACCAATCCGGCTATCGCCGAAGAACTTGGTATCGCTTTGCGTACCGTAAAACTGCATCGGCAGCGGGCCATGGAGAAAATCGGTGCGGTTAAAATGACGGATCTGGTTCGGATTGCCGATGAAGGTAACTTATAAGGTAATGCACTGGATAAAAACTACCGGGAACACGGCTCCGGTATCGACGCAGGCGGCATTAACGTGATTGCCAGTCTGCGTATTACCTTATAGAAATTATTTACCCAAACGAATAACCCGGCCCTGTGCAGCAGACTGCAAGGCGGCGACGATGATTTGGCAGTTGGCTTTGGCATCTTCAAATGACAGCGCCGGTGCGGTGCCGTTTAATACGCAATCGCTGAAATGTTCAATTTCCAGGTTGAAGTGGTTGGCGGCGGGCAGGCGTTCTTCAGATTGACGGCCATCTTCGGTCCACCAGGAAATGACCGGTACATCGCCCGGTAATTGCCAAACAGTCTCGCATTTAATGCCGCCGCGGGTACCGATAATTTCATATTCACAACGGCGCGCGCGTTCAAAGCTGAAATCAAAGTGGGCGAATTTACCTTCACCGAAATCAAGTACGCCGCTGGTGGTGGTGTCGGCGCCGCTTTCTACATAATTGGAGATGGCGGTGACGGCAATCGGCAGTTGTTCAAAAAACATCCGGGCGGAATGAATGGCATAACAGCCAATGTCCCACATGGCGCCGCCGCCACGTTCTACGCTTTCAGTTAAGCGGTACATCCGTGCCGGGCGCATCATAAACGAGTAGCTGGCGCGTACCGAGCGAATGTCGCCGATCAGCCCTTGATCGAGCAATTCTTTCACCCGCGCATGTTGCGGGTGAAACCGGTACATAAAGCCTTCCATAACGGTGACGTTCTGACGTTGCGCGGCGGCTTCGATGGCTTCAATATCTTCCAGGGTCAGCGCCATGGGTTTTTCGATTAGCACATGCTTGCCATGTTCGATGGCGCGTAAGGCCCACTCGGCGTGCTCATGATTAGCCATAGGCAAATACACCGCATCAATTTCGCTATCGGTAAGCAGGCTTTCAAGGTGATCATAAGCGCGCACATCTTGCTGCTGCGGGGCATATTGAGCCAGTGTTTGTGCGGCAGCGCCGGGTCTGCGGCTGGCAATAGCCACCAACTCGGCATTACTTGCCTCGACAATGGCCGGCAGCAGGCGTTCATTAACGCGTGCCGCGCCTAAAATACCCCAGCGTAGTTTTGTGTTGCTCATAAGCATCCTCTTCGAATCGTTTCCCGGTGTTAAGCAGTAAACTTAAAAATAGGGTCGTTGTTAATGTTCTGACTAGGTAATGATACCGCTATTTGCTAAGCAAAATGGCATTGTTGTCGCCAATCGACGTATTTTTTAGTGTAGAAATACCTAGATGAAGGTTTGCTGAATGGATGTTTTAGGCTCCCGTTTTGTCATTAAATGATTACACGGGTGCGGCTAAAGCAAGGTATGCTTTAAAGTATCAATTATTGTGCTAACGCTACCGGGCAAGGTGTTTTTAACTGGCTTGGGTTGGGGATTTTTACTATGCAATTCAAACAAATTTTGAAACACAGCCTTATCGGTCGATTAACGCTCATTGGCGTGTTCTCAGTTTTTGTGAGCAGCTGTGCCAATCAACAGGCCATTCATAAATCAGCTTTGCAGCTGTCTTATCAAACCTTGTCGTTAGGTTTATTTGAGATCAATTCGTTTGATGTTTATGTGCATGACGATGTGGTGCATGTGTTATTTGCCGGGTCAGAAAAAGCCGACAGCAAGACACGCGTGGTTCGTTATATTCGCTCTGAAGATTCCGGTAGACATTGGTCTAAGCCAGGTGATATTGGCGGATCTGTGGCCGCACCCACTGACGCAGTGCGTGGCAATGATGTGCAACTGGCCGTTAGCGGCAGCAATTTACTGGCGATATGGCAAGCGCGCGGTGAATTTCCCGGTATGGGGCCGATGGTTAGCGTGTATTCGCATGATGATGGTAAAACATGGCAAGCAGGTAGCAATCCTGCCGTAAACAACGCGGGCGACCAAGCCCACATCGATTTGGCCGCCGACCAGCAAGGCAATTTTCATGCAGTCTGGCTGGAAGATCCGGAAGAAAACGGTTACCAAAGCTTACGTTATGCCCGGTCCATTGATGGCGGCATGCAGTGGCAACCCACGCAGCGCTTGGATGACGGTACCTGTTCCTGCTGCTGGAATACCATAAAAGTGTCGCCAAGCGGTGAACTCAATGTGCTGTATCGAGACATGAAGCCGCGTGACATGGCGTTAATGCGTTCATCGGATCAAGGCGCAAGTTGGCAACCGGTCAGCATGGTCGGAGACTTTAATTGGCAGTTTGAAGGCTGCCCGCATATTGGCGGTGGGCTGGCGCAGGCGGGCGACGATCAGCTTAATGCCGTGGTCTGGACCGGCGCTGAACCGAATCCTGGCCTGTATCATTTGCGTTCCGATAATAACGGCAAGACGTGGACCGCGCCGCAGCCCTTGGGCAATCATGCTTTGCACGGTGACATTGCAGCGCTTGATAACAAACATATCCTGGCAATTTGGGATGAATTGGGGCCGGAAGGCTCCAGCATCGAGTTCGCACAATCGCAAGATGGCGGCAGCAGGTGGGCAACCACACAATCCTTATCAAAGACCAATGTGATTGCAACCCATCCAAGAGTAGTCAGCACCTCAACCGGTTATTTGGCGCTCTGGACAGAAAAACAGCCCAAGCAACGCAGCCAGCTGGCGATTGCGGTTTTTGAGTAGGCTAAGTTTTACTGCCCGGTAAAAAAGCATCAGTTATATAATGACCACCGCAATCATTTGAACAATCGGCTTAATCTTTAGACATCATGACTCACTATAAAAATAATAAAAACTTCAGAGTAGCGGTTTGTTTAGCAGTGTTTTTGACGATGCTTTTGCCCGCGCAAAGCTGGGCACACGCCATTTTAGTGCGCTCGCAACCGGCCAAAGAAGTCGAGCTGACCGAAGCGCCCAAGCAAATAGATGTATGGTTTGATGACAAAGTCGGTAGCGAGTTTATGGCGCTGGCCGTTATAGACAGCACCGGTAAACGCGTCGATAACAAAGATGTCGCGCAAGAAACATTTAATCCTGCGCATTTGTACTGCACCGTGCAGCCGTTGCCGCCGGGCGTTTATACCGTGCGTTACCGGGTCGTTTCCATCGATAGTCACATCGTCACCGGCAAATTTCAATTTACCATTAAAGCGCCTTAACAGTTAAGGCAGCCCTCTAATCAAGCAAGGCTCATCATGAAAAATACCATTGTCACCCTTTGCGGGATTTTGCTGTTCAGCACCCTGTTACATGGCTGCGATAAGCTTAAGTTCGACGATAAACCTCAGATTGAGGACATCAACAGCGTGGGCTGTTTAATCACCAACGATTTTTACGCCGTGCATTTTAGTGCGTACTTAAAGTCGTCCGGCGGCAATGACCGCGATGCCTTGTTACGGCCTTACTGCCAAGACATTCCCGGCGTCGGTAAAGCCTTTTTTGCCGCCGACTTGATTGATCGGGATATACGCAAAACCCCGATTGGTGTGCGCGTGGTTGAAGTACAAAAAACCGGCAGCAAACCGGACGATTTTACCGAGCTGCGCACCATCGCCGAGTTTCCGGCCAAGCTGTACCCGCGTGGCGTCGTTGAAGCGCAGGCGGATATTGATAAAAACGGCGATTACGTGCTGGTGCTGATTGTCGGCGGTGAAGACGCGTTAGCCGAAGAAGATAAATTAAAAATCCCGTTTACCGTGGGTGGCAATATGTTTGGATTATCAACAGAATGGTTGATCGCATTAGCCGCGGGTTGGGTGTTAGTGGTCGCTGTAGTTATTTTTCAGGTGGTTTTGTTACGCAAACGGCGAAAAGCTAACAAAATAGCCGCAGCTCAGCAGGACTAACTTGTGAATACTGACGTTTGTTTATGTGGTTCAGGGCTTAGTTATTCAGAATGCTGCGGACAGTTTCATAGCGGAGCAGAAATACCTACGACTGCAGAAGCACTGATGCGTTCGCGTTTTAGTGCCTATGCGCTGCGAAACGTCGAGTATTTGTTGGCGACTTGGGACATAACAAGGCGCCCCAAAGAGATTGATTTTTCCAAGGAAACCGTCGAGTGGCAGCGGCTTTCCATCGAAATGATAAAAAAAGGCGGTGTCAAAGACAACAAAGGCTTGGTTGAATTTAAAGCCTACTACCTGCAAGACGGCGAAGAGCACGTCATGAGTGAGATCAGCAAATTTACCAAACAAGGCGGCCGCTGGTTTTATCTGGACGGCGTCGTTAAATCCATCAGCAAAGCCAACCAGCAAATCAACCAAGGTAAAAATGCGCCGTGCTCATGCGGCAGCGGTAAGAAATTTAAGCGGTGTTGTGGAGTTGAGTAAATATTACTTGGTGTCTAGCCTGCTTTATTGAAGGATGGTTACTGAAACATTAACAGAACTTAGCAATTAATCATGAAATTTATAATTAAATGTTTCTATGTCCGCTGCATATTTCTGCCCTATGGTTTTTATTAACTCAACATTATAAAAATAAATATAAGCTGGAATAGATTCAAACGCATATGGTTTTTTATCATAGACAGACTCATCCATGTTATTTTTATAAAGAGTGGCGTTTCTGTGTGCGATTTTTAATGGTGGCGCATTTATTCCAAGATGTTTGGACATTTCGATTAAATTAGCATTAATATTTTCGACTTTTAATATGTAATTAAAATCCATATGTTCTCGACCAAAAATCTGGCTACGAAGATGAGACTCCAAATGGGAATGGTCTATTTTGCTAAAAACATCAACAAACTCTCGAAATGATAAATCCTTATCATAGTTCTCTTGAGAGAAAATATCTAAGGATTTAAGATGATTTTCTTTAATAAGAATCTTGTCACAATAAAAGCTTACAACTCTACGCCAAGGATTTCTAACAATTATGGCTTTTGAGTAATTAATATATTTATATTCCTGATTTTTTGGGTAGTTGTACAGTTTATAATTTTCTTTAATGTATTCATGTATGCTTTTTCCTAAAATATTATCTATTTTATTTTCAATAGAAATATCTATAGGAAGTATCCCTAAAATTTGAAGGAACCATATCTTTATAGTGCCAGAAGCGCATTTTGGATTTGTATAAATAATTAGCTTATGTTCATGACTTATTAATGCATCTAATTGCCAATCGCTTGCTAAGTTGTTTTGGGGGGATAGGACTTTGTTTTTTATAGCGGTTATGACAGCGCTTATTTTTTTTGCTTTCATTTAAATTCTGCTTGATATTTTTTATTAAACTCCCAGATTTTAAATACTATATTTTTAACTACATAAATCACAATACGTATAAACACCTAACCTTGTAGGGTGGGAATGTGTTGTTTTGTGCCCATGCGAAAAGTATATTGCAATGATAAATGGCGGGCAAAACAGCATGCCCACCCTTGTATCTTTAATCCCGCCATGGTTAGCTGCTGTGGCACTGAGACAGAATGAGCTTGAGCCCACCCTTAAGGTTCAACCTTGTCACGTAGATTAAGCCTTCTGTCTCGCTTCTGATGCCAGCTAAGACACTG
>JAUYMX010000006.1 GCA_030699345.1 Methylococcaceae bacterium | reverse complement strand
AAGAAAAAGGTGGCTTGCAGCGCTGCTGTCAGCCGTAAGATTTGCTTGGCAACGGGCAGGCTTAAATCCAGCCGCGTTCCTTAGGCCGACCGCCGATTTTGCTAGTTTGGCTTCGTGATTTACTGAGCAGACTCTAAATAGTTAATTTTATAAGCATAAAAAAGCTGTTTCTTGAGAGCTTGTCGAACCTGAACGGATTTACCATTCACCCTTCGACAGGCTTCACCACAAGGGTGATCTAAGGACAGGCGAACGGTTAATCCTTAACGTTGAGCTAGCCTTCAATAATCTAAGAAACAATATGATATGAATTTATTAGGATTGGTATTAGGTGTTTATATGGATTATGTATTTAGTTCGGATATGCTAACTTCGCTAAAAAATAATAAACGCTATTGACGATTAATTCGCCATTATCACGACAGTAAGTGGTTGCTTTTAAATTACTTTTTACCGACGCCATCCGATAAGTTACAACAGAGGTTTTATTTATGAATACTATTAAAAACACCGCGTTAATATTATCACTGGCTTTTTCTTTAGGTTCATTCAGTCTATCGTTAGTCCAGAAGAAGCCGAGGGTGTAAATAAATCCGTGTAACCGCTTATTTTCAAAGCCGTAAAATACGGCGCCCCCAAGGAGAGAAAATGAGCGGCCTGATTAACGACCCACTTGTTCAATCAAGAACGAAGTTCTCACTGAGCTCTCAGTTCGGCCATATTCTCTGCTACTCGCTTACCAAAAATCTAAATCCACAAACGACTGAGATTTACATCGCAATTACCGACTCATCAAGTGATTTTATTTTGCGGTCGATACTTCCGGCCTCTCCGCGAGTTAGAACAGTTACAGTTTAATTACGCATAATAGATCGCCAAATAAACTATCTGTACTGCCAAAAATATACAGTTTCTGCTTCTGTTTCGAATCCTCATCTCTATTTAAAATTTTCCTCGCTCGTTCAGCATCCTCAGACTTTACCCCGGTTCAATGCAGTATTAGATCCGGGGTTTTTTCGAGCACATAGGGCAATTTGGCAATTGCTTTTATTTCATCATTCTTAATCATTGGGCTATTCATATCTTTTTCAAAGAGGGGTAGGTATTGATGGCATCATTGCAGTAAGCCGGATAACTTAGAAAAATACACTGAATAGTTAGCATGAAACACTTATACGAAACCGTCGCGGAAACGGTGATTGCCCATATCGAGCAGGGCGTCTACAAACCGGGCGAAAAACTGCCCGGCGTTAGAAAGCTAAGCCAGCAATTACATGTCAGCATCTCCACTGCGCTGGAAGCCTATCGATTGCTGGAAGACAGTGGCCGAATTCAGGCCCGGCTGCGCTCCGGCTATTATGTCAGTAGCTTTCACCGGCAAGCGATTACCGAACCGGAAATCTCCGATGCGCCGGTCACTCCCGCCAAAGTCACCGGCCAATCGCTGACCCGGCAAATCCTGCGCGCTGCCAAAGACCCGTACTTGATTAACCTGGGCTCGTCGGTGCCGCATGCCGACTTTTTGCCGACTCATGCCTTGCAACAAGCTACCGGCAAGGTGTCGCGGACTTTCGGTAAACGCTGCTTCGACGCCGACGAATTGCTCGGCAATCAGGAACTGCGGCGGCAAATTGCCAAGCGCATGGTGGAGCTGCAGTGTGCCGATAGCCCGGACGATATTGTCGTTACCCACGGTGCCCGCGAGGCGGTGCGGCTGGCGCTGATGGCGATTTGCCAGCCCGGCGACTTGATTGCGATCGAATCGCCGACTTTTTATGGTTTGTTGCAAGTCATTGAATCCTGCGGCATGGAAGCCCTGGAAATCCCCACTCATCCGCGCGATGGTCTGTCTTTGGACGCTTTGCAAATGGCCATCGAGCAATGGCCGATCAAGGCCTGCCTGATTGTCTCTAACTACAACAACCCGCTCGGTTCCTGCATGAGCGACGAACGCAAGCAAGCTTTAGTCGCCTTGCTGGAAAAACATGAGATTCCGTTGGTCGAGGATGACGTTTATGGCGACTTGGGCTTTGGCCTGCGCCGGTCATCGGTCATCGGTCTGCAAGGCTTGGAGCCGCAATGGCCAGGTGTTGTATTGCAACTCTTTCGCCAAAACCCTATCGCCGGGCATTCGGGTCGGCTGGCTGGTGCCGGGCCGCTACAAAGAAAAAGTCGAAAACCTCAAATACATGCTGCACCAGGCCGTGCCGACCCTGAATCAGTTAATCATCGCCCACATGTTGGAGCAGGGCGGTTACGACCGTTACCTGCGGCAAGTGCGTCAGGAATATGCTCGCAACGTGGCACTGGCGGTCAAGGCCGTTAGCCTGTTGTTTCCGGAAGGCACCCGCGTCACCCAGCCGGAAGGCGGCTTTGCACTATGGGTGGAATTGCCTGCCGGTGTCGACGCCATGGAACTGCATCGCCGCGCCAGCCAGGAAAACATCATCATCGCCCCCGGCCCCCTGTTCTCGGCCACCCAAAAGAAATACGGCAACTGCATACGCTTGAGTTGCGCGGTGCCGTGGAATGATCGGGTGGAAAAGGCTTTGAAGAAGTTGGGGGAGTTGGCGAGGGAGTTGATGGCGGAGAAGCGTTGAAGGATTGGAATACTCACGGGTACAGTTTTGTAGGGTGCATTAGCGATAGCGTAATGCACCGAATGCTTGACGACCGACATACGGCTGAGCCTGTTGAATTCCAGTGATAGCGTCTTACTGGCTGGGGTACGTTTCGCATGGGAATAAGTTCAAAAACCAATTGATTGAATACGGCAATGCCGTATACTTTGATCATGAAAACAGTTTGCGAAACAGAAATTTTTATCCGTTATGCCAAAGAAGTTTGGACGGATTTAGAACGCGCAGAATTTGTAGTTTGGATCGCGGCAAATCCTTTAGGTGGTGATGTCATTCCCGGCTCCGGAGGCTGTAGAAAGGTGCGATGGAGTAGAACCGGCATGGGCAAGCGCGGCGGTGTTCGAGTGATTTATTTCAACGGTAATGATGGTCGAATCTGGCTGTTAATTGCTTACGCAAAAGCAAAATTCGATAATTTGCCCAGTCATTTTCTAGCGAAGTTAAAAGAAGAGGTGGAACGTGGATAAAGAAACAATGCAATTTCAAGCAGACCTGCTGGAGTCTGTACGATCAATGAAAGCCAATAAAGCCGGAAAAGTAACAGAGGTTGAGGTTTCCGAAATCGCCGAGGCACGCAATACAACCGGTTTATCGCAAAGCCGGTTTGCCGATCTGATGGGCGTATCGGTAAGAACGCTGCAAGACTGGGAGCAAGGCAGACGCAAACCGTCAAAAGCCGCACAAACTTTGCTGAAATTAGCTAAAAAACACCCTGAGGTATTGTTGGAAATCGCTGGGTAATTCCGCTCCGGTTAGGGGCAGCGTAACCGGAGACGATCTTGGTCGAAAATGCGTACCACGGCCCTGGGCGAGATTGTGTCGCTATCGCGACGGCTTATTTGAATGCCGGTTCCCGCACCGGCGGGCGAAAACCTCGCCATGAAATTCGAAACCGACTAATATTTGCGTGTTTTTGTAGGACGCATTAGCTATAGCGTCATGCGCCGAATGCTTGAAGTCCAACATGCAGTGCATACGGCTACGCCTATTGATACCCTATGATTGCGCCTTACAGCCTTTTTTCGTTAGATTTTTCGTTACCAATCAAATGCATATTAAGTGGAAAAAGAAATTTAAGCCTTCTCTTGTCCTTGAACGGATTTCTTCTGTGCGAACAGTAAATCCAGAGGGAGGGCCTTCTGCCTATGGATTTGAATTGGAAAACTACCTGCCTGTACTCCAGTCAATGCTTGAGTTCCCCAATGCTGCGGAAGATTTAGACACTAACAGCTTAGTTTGGATAGGTCTAAATAAGGTAAAAGACCAATTGACTCCAGACAGCTTTCTTAGAACAATAAATGAAGAACTTTCTAAACGACTCGCCACGAAAGAAAATGTATATTTATTTTTAACCTCGATTTCAATCGATAATCAGGATATACCTCGCAAGTTAACAATTGACGACGTAGAAATAAGTTTCCTTGCTGGCGATTATCCCTCTCGTTTCAAATCCAGAATTGAGCTGTTACGCGCCCATGATTCGCCAGTTACGCCTGAGCCTAGAAATTACTGCAGACTGATTGCTAAGGTAAAGGCAAAATCGCCAACAGCGGCAGTAAGTAAAGCACTTCGGGCAATTGATTTACAACGTGCCCTGTGGTGCCTGATGGGAAATCCTCGAATTCAAATTGTCTTTGGAGATACGGGGCTTGCCCCTATCAACGTCGTTAGATTGGGGAGTCTACACACTTTGCATTTGTCTGATGGCAATCCGGCGTTCGATGGTTTTTGGTCTGAGCCAGGCTTTAAAGAAACCAAAATATTCCGGCTCAATAAGCCGAATGTTGTGCAATCAAATTCTCAATGGACTCTTAGGCAAATACGCTTATCCAAGTATGGAGGCTGCCTGTCTACAGCACTTCTCCGATTTGTTCGAGCACTAGACGAATCTGACGCTAACACGGCTTTTCTTCGTTTATGGGGTGCACTGGAATCGCTCTCAACATCAGGGGGAGGTAATAACGATTCAGTTGTAAGCCGATGCTCTGCGCTCTTCCGGGATTATGATTTTCATCGTCAAGTCCTTGAACATCTAAGAGAATATCGAAATGCAAGTGTCCACGCAGGGGAAGAGTCAGATAACGCGAGAATTTATTGTTATCAGTTGCAACTTTATTTTGTGAACCTAATGTGGTTCCATCTGAGAAGTGCTAAGTTTTTCCGATCGCTAGACGAAGCAAAATCGTTTTTAGATTTACCAATGGATAAAGAGAAATTACAGCGGCAATTACAATTAATACAAAAGGCTCAGAAATTCATAGCATAGCTTTTTCGGATCGAGCCTCGGCTTTAAAACAACCCCTAGAGAAACAAAACTTAGTCCGCGTAGCCAGCGTAGCCTGGATGAAATGCAATGAAATCCAGGGGGAATTTGGCCACATTATTCATAATGACTCCACAACCGCAAAACCTTGACTTGTTTTTCTTCGCTTAATACTTGATAAATCAAGCGATGCTGAATGTTGATACGCCGGGAATAAGCGCCGACTAAATCGCCGACCAATTTTTCATAAGGCGGCGGATTTTGAAACGGATCGTTTTTTAAAATCTCTAGTAGCTGTAATGCCTTGTCCTTTAACCCGGTGGCCGCAAGTTTTTTGGCGTCTTTCTGCGCATGTTTACTGTAAATGATTTCCCAGCTCACCAATCAAGTTCCTGGCTGCATTCGTCGGCACTTGCCGCCATGCCTTCCAAGATAGACTCGCGCATGCCGGGAACGCTGAGCAAATAGAGGGTTTCCTGTATGGCTGACCAGTCTTCGGCGGAGAGTAACACTGCGTTGGCGCGTTTGCCGGTGATCGCAATGGGTTGATGCGATTCGGCGGTTTGGTCGATAAGACGATAGAGGTTGGCGCGGGCTTCACTGGCAGTTAAAGTTTGCATAATGGCACCTAAAACAAGATCGAATGCTTTATCGTACGTTAATACGTACTTTTAGACAAAAGATTTGTGCTACTAGCAGATTAGGCGAACCGGATTGGCCGAATGGCTTAAAGGCCAACAACGGTGCAATACGGCCGCCCTGGCCGCCCTACAGATTGCGTTTTACGGCCTTAACGCCACGTCCTTGACTGCCAATTTGCCGTGAATAATGTTGGCCAGATAATGCGCATCATCGGCAATGCCCAGAAAACGTCCTGATCCCCAGGTATGCAACCAAGGCAAACCGATGAAGTACAAGCCTTCGACTTGGGTGATGCCGCGGTCGAATTGAGGGTAACCACGGCCGTCGAACACCGGCAGTTCTATCCAGCGGTAATTCGGCCGGAAGCCAATCGCCCAAACTATGCTGGTGATGTTTTCGGCGTCGGCGTCGATGCTGACCGGATCGAACTCGGGTTCCCAGACCTTGCGGAATGGCGGTTCGATAGGCGCATCAATATTGTTGTCGGCAATATAACGATCTATATCGATGCGGATGTTGACATAAATTTCGTCGGCATCATCCAGGTTTTTGGTCAGGTCCGGTTGAAACTCCAGCGTGGTGCCGTGCATGTTGGCCATGCTGCCGTAGAGCTTGACGCCTTCCAGCGCAAATTTGCGCAAATCGATCTCGTGACCACCGCTGCGTCCGGTCAGAAAATGGTTGGTCTTGTGTTTGGCCTCGTCGCCCAAGGGATGGCGGTCTATGGTCAAATCGTAAAAGCCCAGATCATATAGCCATTCGGTGGTTTCGCGGCCACGATACATGCGCGGCGAGCGGGGCGCGCTACCCACCGCCAGATGCACCTTGCGGCCGGCCAAGTGCAAATCTTCCATGAGCTGCACACCCGATTGGCCGGAGCCGACCACCAGCACCTCGCCTTCAGGCAGTTGCTCGGGGTTACGATAATCCACAGAGTGGATTTGCTTGATGCGCTTGGGCAGGCTGTGGGCATACTCGGGCACGATGGGAATATCGTAACCGCCGGTCGCGACCACCAGATGATCGGCAGTGAATTCACCACAACTGGTTGTGACATTCAGTTGACCATTTTGTCCGCGGTAAACACGGGTGACCGATACACCTTCGCGTATTGGGGGATTGACCTTTTGAGCGAACGCTTCGACATACTCGACAATTTCATCCTTGAGCATGAAACCTTTGGGATCGTTACCGGGATAAGGAAAGTCCGGTAACTGGCATTGCCAGTTGGGGGTCACCAGGCAGAAGGTATCCCAGCGATCGTTACGCCAGGAATGGCCGATGCGGTTTTTTTCAAAGATGATGTGGTTAATGCCTTGTTTTTGCAGGCAATGACTGACGGATAAACCGGCTTGGCCGCCGCCGACAATGATAACGTCATAATGCAAACGGGTATTTTCTAGTTTTTCTTTCATGGCTTCCTCTGTTGTGGTGGTGTTATGGTTTATCTATCGGTGGATGCGCTGCGCTTATCCACCCTACGTTTCTCGATTGGGGTTATTCGATGAACTCGATCACGGTGACTCTCGGAGCGTCATCGTCCCAAAACCGGGTGGCGACGGCTTCGATGTCGGCGAGCTTGCTCATCGCGCTGGAGCAGGTGTAGCCGTATTTCTGTCGCACTCGCTCGCTGGCGATTTGCAGTGCTTCGCGGCTGCGGCTGACGAACTCTTCCAGCGGATAGCTTTGGCCGGGTTCTAAAAAATCCTTGATCACCAGCGATGGTGAATAACAAAGGCTTTCGGATTGGTCCGGCCAGCGGACGCGGAAACGCATTTCAGGCATGGGTTGTTCCTCTTGTTTCAAGCAGTGAGTGATAAATATTTAAGTGGTTGTGAGCCGAGTTTTGCCAGGAAAACTCGGCACTCAGGCGTTGAGCGATGGCCGGTAAACTGTCTTTGGGGAAATCTTCAGCCGTATGCATCGCCTTAGCTATCGCGGCGCTGTCTTCCGGGTCGGTCCAAATACAATCGTGGGCTTTCAGGTATTCGGTAAACGGCGGCCGGGCGGAGACGATGACCGGCGTGCCGGAGGCGATGGCTTCCAGCACCACTAAACCAAAGCCTTCGGTCAACGACGGGAATACCAAAGCATCGGCCAGCCGGAACAATACCGGCATGTCTACATCGGGCAAGGAGCCGGTCATCACCAGAGCTTGGCCGGGCTGGTCCTCAATACCGCTATCGGCGACGGCGGCATCGAATTGTTGCCGGTACTCGCTATGATCTAGCAGACTGGCACCGCCGACGATGATCAACTGAGCGTAGGGGGGTTGTTTTAATACCTCGAGGAATGCGGTAAAAATACGCAAGGTATTCTTGCGCGCCTCGACGCCACCGACTGCCAGAAACAGTGGGCCAGTTCGGGTGAGTCCAAGCACCTTGCGTAAATCATCGTCTCCGATTTGCGGTGTGGGCGTGTAACGCCGGGTATCGACGCCGTTGTTGATCTGTCGCGCGTTGATGCCGTAATCGTTACTCAATTTATCCCGCCAATCGCGGCTAACACACAGCACTTGCTCGGCAGCTTGGAATGACCAGCGTTGCCAGTCCATTAGCCAGATGTCGTCAAAGTGGTCGAGATGATGAACGGTGCGGATGAAATTTTGAATAACGCCACGCTCGGTCAAGTCGGCCAGTGCGCAACCGCTTATGGCGTCCTGGGCGTGGTAAATGTCGTAACTTTCGGCGTCAGGCCCTGCAAAATAGTTGCTATAGGCCAGGATGCGTTGGCCGACGCTTTCGGTGAAATTGGTTGGCAATGTCGGCAGCGGTATTAATAAAGTCTTGCAGCGGGTCGGCCTGAAAAAGGTCTTGCCGGGTTCCGCGGCGGCGATCAGCGTTACGTCGTGCCCCAAGTCGTGCAGCGCCTCGGCCAGTTGCATGGCATGCACGACGCCGCCGCGCGGGTTGACGGAATGGGTCAGTATGGCGATACACAGCTTAGTCATGCGGTCTTCTCCTTTGGGGTTAAAGAAGTTGTTCATGCCGGGATTCCCTGAGGTTGCGGGCCGCAGCCGATCAAAGGCTCTTCGTTTAAATCCCAGAGCAATTGTTTTTCATCGCTATTGGCGAGCCACATTTGGCGGCTGGCGTCGGTCGTGCCAATTACTGCGCAGGCGATGTCGCGTTGTTTGAATAATTCGATTACCGCATTGCTGTCGTCGGCATCGACGCTGAGTACGAATCCGAAGCTCGGGAAGCAGCGCAACCAACGTGGCAAATCGATATTTGAAGGACGCGGTATCGCGTTGATGTCGATTATGCCTCCCAAACCAGAGCATTCCAGCAGCATCAATAGGGTGCCGATCACACCGGCATTGCTGATGTCTTTGGCCGAAGCACATAAGCCGGTGTCGGCCAAGGTCGGCAGTAATTCCAAGTCTTCGCGTAAGCGTTCGGGCGGCGCGCCGGTGCTGGCATCCCACCACAGATAGGGTTCACGAAAATGGCCCCGCAAATCGATGGCTGCGAGCAGTTGCTGGCCCGGTTTGGCGGCGAAACTGCTGAGCAGTTTTTGGGCGCGGCCCAGGATAGCCACCGACAACTGCGGGCGGTCGTTGCGTAGATTGCTGTGGCCGCCGACTACCGGCACGCCGTAAACTTGCGAGGCGGTTGTCATACCTTCCAGTATCGGCTTGGCTTGGGAGGCACCGTCGCTCCAGATCGCATCGACCACCGCAATCGGCCGACCGCCCATCGCATAAATGTCGCTAACGTTGACCATCACCCCGCAATAGCCTGCGAACCAGGGCTGGGTGGCAACGAAGTCGTTCAAGTAACCTTCAGTTGCAAGCAGCAGGTAGCCTTTGCCGTCGGGGATGACGGCGCAGTCGTCGCCAACCGTATAGTCTTGTAGGCCGGAATAAGCCCGTCCGGCGTTAACCAAGGCGGGCGTTTCCGGCAAGCCCTCGCCGGAAACGCCTAGCGGCTTATTCCGGCCTACGACTTGGGAGCCATAGAGCTTATCTATCACCTCGGCAATGTCACGCTTATGTGCCAGCCCTAAGCCTTGCCGGATGCTCAAGGTTAATTCGGCCAGCGTACTCATGCCGCAACCCGTGAGGTAGCGACGAAACCGATGGCGCCGTCGGCATAGGGCGGATACCACTCCAGATCGGCCTGCATAAGATAATGCGGTCGATTGTGTATCTCGATTTCCTTTAGCGAGCGCCAATGCAGACGACGGAACAGCAATTGGTTGCGGGCCTGCACTTGGGCCAAAAAGGTATTGCAGCCCTGGGCATGGGCGGATGTTACCGCCAGCTTGATCAACGCCGCGCCGAGACTACCTTGTTTACGGTAGTCCTGATCGACGGCCAATCTTGATCCTCACCAAACACCGGGTTTTTCTTGATGAATGCGCACGGTACCAACCACGCTGTCCGGAAGACCGGCGACGCAGGCGATGGCGACGATGTGCGTGGCGATTTCGTCCAGATCGTCGCCTGCGAAGATGCCTTGTTCCTCGCAGAACACCGCCTGGCGCAGTGCCAGCATTTGCTTACGCTCCCAATCCTGGGTGACGAATTTGATCAGGTATTCGTTGGCAAAATACGGTTTAAAGTTCTCTATCAACATTTCACACCTCGTAGCTGGCCAGTGCCGAGCAGGCGCCGCATTTGGCGCAACCGGCTTTCATATCGTGGGATAGCAAGTTTGCTTGTTTCAACATCGCGCCCAATTGCGGCAGGATTTGCGCCATGAAAGTCGGCGTCGGTGCGGGATGTTTCTCCAGCGGCGTACCGGTAATCGGCACAAACGGCACCACGAACGGGTAAACGCCTTTGACGATCAACTGTTCGGACATCGTCAAAATGGCTTCGGGCGTATCGCCGAGTCCAGCCAGGATATAAGTGCTGACCTGACCTCGGCCAAATACCGCTACCGCCGCGTCGAAGGCGTCCATGTAGCGTTCCATCGGAACCCCTGCCTTGCCGGGCATGATGCGGGCACGCACCTCCGGCGTCACCGCTTCCAGGTGCATGCCCAAGCTGTCGATACCGGCGGCTTTCATGCGTTCAAACCAAATGTCATCGTCCGGCGGCTCGCATTGGCCTTGAATCGGCAGATCGACCACGGCCTTCACGGCACTGGCGCTTTCGCAGAGTAGCGCAGCGCCGCGGTCGGTCAGATTCGGCGTGCCGGTGGTCATCACCATGTGTTTGACGGCGTCCAACTCGACGGCAGCTTTGGCCACCTCGGCCAATTGCTCGGGCGTCTTTCTTAAAATAGTTTTACCGGCTGCAAGCGACTGGCCGATGGCGCAGAATTGACATGAGGTCTTGCGGTTGCCGTAACGGATGCAGGATTGCAGCAACGTGGTGGCCAACACGTCCGACGAGTGCAAGGTGGCGATCTGCGAATAGGGAATGCCGTCGGCGGTTTGCAAATCGTAAAAACGCGGTTGGCGCGGAAATTCGATGTGGCTTACCACGATGCCGTCGCGGCGGATCACGCTGATGCCGTGTTGGTCGGGGCGGCTGGCAACGAACGGCGATTCGTAGGCCGAGGCGGTGGCGATCGGTATCATCACCGTACGACCTGCCAGGTTAACGGCTTTATGATCGGATGGGCCTGCACCGCCGCGACGACCGGTGATGCCGACTTCGCTGTCTTCCAGGCGTAGCCCAAAGGATTGCAAATCGGCAATCAGGCCCGCCGATCCTGCTTCAGCTAACAGTGATTGATTCATGCTGATCACCTTGATGAATGGGTTTGGAAAAAGGTTCTGAGGTGCTGTTGGCGGGTGTATCGCTGAACATAGGTGCGGTGGGACGGTCGTCTATGCGCAGGCTCAATAGTTCCGGACGGGCGTAATGGCCGACCGAATCCATCATACGTTTGCGCTTGGTGATCAGGCTCATGTCCAGATCGGCGATCAGGATGCCTTCGCCTTCGCGCAAGGGTTCGACGACGTGCTGGCCTTCCGGCGAGATAATCGCTGTGCAGCAACCGCCGCGCAGGGCTTTTTGCAAGGTTGGGTCGGTGGTGACTGAATCGATTTGCTCCTCGGTCAGCCAGCCGGTGGCGTTGACCACGAAGCAGCCGGATTCCAGGGCATGGTGGCGTATTGTCACTTCGATCTGGTCGGCAAAAATAGGGCCAACCAACGAGCCCGGAAACTGGCTGCAATGGATTTGTTCGTGCTGGGCCATCAAGGCATATCGGGCCAGCGGGTTGTAATGTTCCCAGCAAGCCAGCGCGCCGATGCGGCCGATGCCGGTTTCGACGACTTTTAAGCCCGTAGCGTCGCCTTGGCCCCAGATCATGCGTTCGTGATAAGTCGGCGTGATCTTGCGGCGTTTCAGCGCCAGTCGACCCGTTTCATCGAAGATCAATTGGGTGTTATAGAGGCTGCCGTGGTCACGCTCGTTGACCCCCAACACCACCACGATGCCGTGGGCCTTGGCTTGTGCCGCGACCGCATCGGTGACCGATCCCGGTACCGTCGGCGCATAATCGTAAAGCTTCAAATGTTCGCGGCCCTGGGCGACCGGTGGCAATACAAAGGAAAAATACGGGTAGTAGGGCACGAAGGTTTCCGGGAATACGACGATCTGCGCACCCTTGGCGGCAGCGTCGCTGATGGCCTGGCAAACTTTGTCACAAGTCGCGGTGGCGGATTCAAACACCGGCGACATCTGTACCGCCGCCGCTCTGACGATGTTGGGATGGGTCACAATCTGTACTCCTATTGCGGGTTGTCTTGAAAGCTGATAACGGTAGGGTGGATAAGCAGAGCGCATCTACCTGTCGAGTTTTCTATTGGTGGATGCGCTTCGCTTATCCACCCTACATATTTAATCGGATGAAATTGTGTAGGGTACGCAGCGCGTACCTTTTCAAAATGAGCAGAAGGTACGCGCTGCGTACCCTACGCGAATTTCGGTTTACAGCGTCCAGGTATCCAGAATGAAGGCGTTTTCGCGCTGATGTATCAGCACGATGTCTAACACATCTAATGGGCTGATCGGGCGAATGCCAGGGACCAAACTTGGTTCCCCATGACCGTACAAGGCTTGCAAGGCAAACCGGCAGGCATAGACTTTGCCGCCTGCTTCGATAAATTTGGCGATTTGGTTGGCGTAGTTTTGATGACCGGGAAACGCTTCGTCACCCAGGCGCGGAAAACCGCGTTGAATACCTAAGGTCACGCCGGGGCCGTATAACAGGATGGAGGTTTCGAATCCCTTGCGTTGTAAACGGGTGGCCTGCAACAGATTGACGAAGCCGATCGAGCCTTCGAAGGCGACGGTGTGGAATTTGACCAAGGCTTTCTGGCCGGGTTCGGCCTTGACGTCTTCGAAGACTTTTTCTTCGAAATCGACAAAAAAATCGCCATTTTGGTGGGCTGGAGTGGTAACTGCTGGCATGAAAATCTCCCGGTGGTTAGTAAAAAGCCCCGCACCGAAGCTGCGATGCAGGGGGGGGCTATGGCTGTCAATCCTTTTGCTGATCGACGGGGCATACTTTACTAACCAGGACAATTCCAAAACAGAATCAGGAGGGTGATGAATTCTCGAGTACAGATTTACAAAAATAAGGGCTGTGTTTATTAAAAAACAAGCAAACTGTTATGGGAACCTTTAAAAATTATCCATTCATGCTTCGACTGTTCGACAAGCTCACCGTCGAACAGCCGAAGTGCAATTTTTTTGAGACCCTCTTTAAACTCTCAACAAGGCTTTAGCCATTTTTTCAGAAAGTTGTTCTTCGACGAATTGCGGTTCGTTGGGTGGATACAGTTCTACTTCATCGAGTTCAAAGTTGTATTCCTTGCCTAATGCAATGAGTTCCCTGATTTTTTGTACCGCTAACAGTTTTTCCTTTAATTCAGGATCTGTTTTTGCATGTTCAGAAAAGGCTTTGATTTGTGCGATTGCCATAATATTTACTCCTGTTGTTGATAAAAAAGATGATGAAATGCCAGTGTTGTTGCTACACGTTATAAGGCGTGTTGACCCAGTCTTTTAGGACAGCGACATCACGTTCGGGTAAGTAAGAAAAATCTCCGCTAACATCCTTAAAAACAGCGATACCAGTGTGCGGAGACACCAGCTTGCCTTTGACCATATAAAAGAACCACGCAAAGGGATAACCTGCCTGACGATCAAAACGAGTTAACAGGTTATGCAGTGAGGTGCCTTTTTTACCGTTAATATCTTCCAGTTGCGGCACGTTTTTTTGCTGGGCATTGATAATTTCAACGTTAATTATTTGCTCCCCAAAGCGCCCGGTATTTCTGTAGGGCCGAATAATCCAGTCTTCGGAAAGTGCGGCTTTTTGCTGGGCGCTACTTCGGTTCCAGTCATCCATGAAACGTTGCACCGGATGTTCTTCAATATGGTATTTATTGATTTCATCCATGAAAATCGCCACGTCAGCTTTACGTCGATAAAAATAACGCGCGGCTCCAACAC
>JAUYMX010000004.1 GCA_030699345.1 Methylococcaceae bacterium | reverse complement strand
CTCTCCTTATTCTTATTGCCAAAGGAAATATTATGAAAAAGTTACTGCTCGTGTGGTGTTGCTGTATCGCGAATGCCTTGGCGGCGCCGGTGAATATCAATACGGCCGATGCTAAAACCATTGCGGACGCGTTGGATAATGATATACAGCATCGTGTCGTCAGGTAACGGCGCGGTGCTGGCGGCTAAACGTATATCTTGCGAGAATCAGTGCCGTGGTTTAAGGCTGATTCGCCCTGTACAGCTAAGGGTATATCTACCGTGTTGCTAGATTGATTGGGGCAGGGTAACAGATCAGTGACATCTGTCTTTTACCAACAATCTTATATGCACGGCAAGGCGTTCATTGGGTCGATAGTGTGGAGGTGTTCGTCGTGAACACTTGAATGGTCAGCGAAACTCAGGCCTTTATCACCGGCGCTATATCCAAAAAATTAGGGGTAGCCTATAAGGTATTTTACCAACTGATTTTATGCCAGGAACTTTATTGATTGTCTGAAACGGTTTGGACATTTCGCGAAGCGCTTAAAAACTTGGACTTGGTCGAGGTGTTGTTTGCGCGGTTTCATGCCCAACTGGCGGACCAAGGATACGCGGCAAAAGCAGGACAGCTGGTCGACGCCACGTTTGTTGAGGTGCCCAAGCAACGAAACACCCGTGAAGAGAACGCGCTGATTAAAGAGGGGCAAGTGCCTGAAGCCTGGGATAAGCCGGAAGCGCAAGCCAAGCGTCGGCAGAAAGATACCCAGGCACGCTGGACGAAGAAAAACGACGAAAAGCATTACGGCTATAAAAACCACATCAACGCCTATGAAGGCGACAAGCTGATCCAAAGCTATTGCGTGACCCATGCGGCGGTTCACGACAGCCAAGTATTCGATGAATTGCTCGACCAAACGATCGATGAAAAGGGCCATACGCGTGTTGTTTATGCCGACAGCGCCTATCGGTCGGAAGCCCAAGAACAGCGACTGGCCGAGGCAGAAATAGCCAGCCAAATTTGTGAAAAAGGCACACGCACAAAGCCGTTAACCGAAGAGCAAAAACACTCAAACCGGACCAAGTCGAAAGTCAGAGCCCGAGTTGAGCATGTGTTTGGCGCACAAGCGGCCATGGGCGGGCATTGGGTACGCACCATCGGTTTAGAACGTGCCAAAGTCAAAATTTGGATTAATGAATTTGGTTTACAACATGAAGCGCTTGGTGCAGCTCATTAAACGCGATGCGCAAACGGCTAAAAGAGATTTTTACAGGGAAGGAGTGCCTGAAATGGCGTAAAGACGGGGGAATAACCCAAAAATCAGGGGGATTTACGGCCACTTTTACTTTATACAACCGTGATAAACAGAAATTTTAAAATAAATTTGAAAAATTTTCGTCCGGGTGGTTTTGGGGGAGTCTAAATTTCAATTAATAGAGGCCCCCTTAATAACTCAGGCTATCGATACGTTGACAAGTGTCTGGCCAAAGCGCCGCATTATTCAAGCAATTAATAATCAATTGAAAACCATTGTTGACCTTGAACGCTTTTTCCTCGGCTCTTTATTCAAAGGTTGTTGCCTGCCTAGTGGCTTATTCGAATCAAGAGAAAAAATCATCACTTAACTTACGTGCCGAGTTTGGTAGGACAGATATAGACCCTGCGTATGACGGTGCGCTTTGCTTTCAATATGCACCAATTTGTTTCAAACAATACGCAATTATTTTTTAAAACTAGCGGTATAAATCAAGGATGTTTCTTTATAACTTATTGAAATAAATATTAAAACAAGAACTACATCGCAGATTTCAATAGATGGCATTTAATGTGCTGTATTAATTAGAGTCTGCTCAGTAAATCACGAAGCCAAACTAGCAAAATCGGCGGTCGGCCTAAGGAACGCGGCTGGATTTAAGCCTGCCCGTTGCCAAGCAAATCTTACGGCTGACAGCAGCGCTGCAAGCCACCTTTTTCTT
>JAUYMX010000002.1 GCA_030699345.1 Methylococcaceae bacterium | reverse complement strand
TCAATCAGCGCAGGCAAACGTTCTTCCAGGCTGGGTTGATAAGTTAAATGTTTTGGTAACGGTTTGGATTTTTCCCAGCGCGTGTACAGCGGCATTAACAAGAAAAAGCCAAAGTAGATGACGGTAAAAATTCTCGCAAACGTGGTTGCTGTTGGCGTAGCTGGTTGTGTACCCAGATAACCTAATGCCAAAAAGCTAATGACGAATAGCAACAAGGCTTTTTTATAAATGCCGCCGCGATAGCGAATTGATCTGACTTTGCTGCGATCCAGCCAAGGCAATAAAAACAGCACAACAATCGCGCCGCCCATGCCGATGACACCGGCAAACTTATCAGGAATTGCCCGCAAGATTGCGTAAAACGGGGTGAAGTACCAGACCGGAGCAATATGTTCAGGAGTTTTCATCGGGTCTGCCGGGATAAAGTTGGCATGTTCAAGAAAATATCCACCCATTTCAGGCATGAAGAAGATAACGGTGGCAAAAAACAGTAAAAATACCGCCACGCCCACTAAATCTTTCACTGTGTAATAAGGATGAAAGGGGATGCTGTCCATTATTTTCAGGTCAGGGTTGTTACCTCTCAGGATTTTTTCTTCTTCCTCTTCATCTGATTTACGACGTCCGGTCTGTTTTATCTTTTTAAGATCTAATCCATCAGGATTGTTGGAGCCGACTTCGTGCAAAGCCACGATATGCAGAAACACCAGCAGCACCAATACTAAAGGCACGGCGATAACATGGAAGGCAAAGAAGCGGTTGAGCGTAGCATCGGAGACGACATAGTCACCCCTGACCCACAGCGATAATTCGTCGCCAACAACTGGGATGGCACTAAACAGGGAAATAATACCTTGCGCGCCCCAGTAAGACATTTGTCCCCAGGGCAATAAGTAGCCCATAAAGGCTTCTGCCATCAAGGCAACAAACAGCAACATGCCGAAGATCCAGATCAGTTCGCGCGGATGCTTGAATGAGCCGTACAACAGCCCTCTGAACATGTGCAGGTATACCACAATGAAAAATGCTGATGCGCCTGTAGAGTGCATGTAGCGAACCAACCAGCCCCAGTTGACATCTCGCATGATGTATTCAACCGAGTCGAATGCTAATTTGGCATCCGGCTTGTAGTTCATTGTCAGCAAAATGCCGGTAAGAAATTGATTAACCAGTACTAACAGAGCTAATGAACCGAAAAAATACCAGAAATTGAAGTTTTTGGGCGCGTAATAATGCGCCATGTGCTCGTTCCAGAGATTCGTGAGCGGAAAACGCTCTAAAATCCAGTTGCCACATAAAGTTAGACGGCTTGGTTTCATGCACCTTTCTCCTGTTGAAGATCTTCACCAATAATTAACTGCGTATCGGTAACGTATCGGTAAGGGGGGAT
>JAUYMX010000602.1 GCA_030699345.1 Methylococcaceae bacterium | reverse complement strand
AGCGCCTTCAGGGCGACATAAACCTCCTGCACTTTATTGGCAAACTCGGTCACGGCACTAAATTGCGCGCCGCCGATATTGATCCCAGCGCCCACGCCCCACGGTTTGGCGGCAGTGTCAAATTGCGGCAGTGCCGATAATGCCCCGCCAATGGCTTTACCGGCGGCGATGATTTTCTGGATAGTCTGCACGGCTTCTTTGGCATCTTGCACAAATTTTTCCGCAGGCAGCAATTTAGGGCCGGATTCACCGCTGGCTACCGGCTTTTGTTTCGTGGCGGGTGTTTTCAGGGCCTCTTCACCGCCAATCAGCGCTTCTTCCGGCAAGCTGTCATCTTCTGAAGGTTTTTTAGCGGCATTAAATTCGGGAGGATTCGGCACAGTAAGGCCTTCGCCGCCCAAGCTTATATCCATTAAATCCAGTTGATGACTCAGTCGCTCTATGCTGACATCGCGGGCTTTCAACAGTACATCCCGATGCGCCTTGCTTTCCAAAATATGCCAAACCCGAATGTCTTCAGTCAGCTTGAGCAGGCTTGTGGCGTGACCAGCTTGTAACAGACCTAAGCTGGCGGCATCTTTTTTCTCCAGCACCGAGAGTAAAAACTTGCCCATTTCCCGCACTTCGCCAGTCAATTCCAACGATTTAGCCAACAGAAATTGGAATCGATACAGCGGCGAGGGGCTAAATAAATCCGCCAACACATTGCCTAAACTGACGCCATTGGCTGTTGCAGCCACCAGCATCGCCGGATCAATCGGCGGATCGAATAACGCCAGCTTGCGTTCAACACCGTCCAGATTCAGGCAATGACGGATTTTAAATAAGCGATCTTCAACAGCATCCCAATAGGTTAATAACTTGGAATTGTTCGGGATACAAAAATACAGGCCAGTGCCCACACCTAATAAAGAGCCGTTAGCTGCGGTGACTGCGCCGTCAGACACCGGTACGCCGGATGCATAAGGAATCAGGTTTTCCCAGGCGACCATGGCATTACCGAAGCTATCCAGATGCTTTTTGCTTAATGAATCGTAGGTTTCCGGCGCTGCCTCACCGCGTTTAGGGATTGTTTCCGGACGTTTGCCGAGAATATGTGCGGCAATAATGTAAAGCTGTGTAGCTTCGTTAATGCTTTCAATGGTGTCGCGGCGGAATAAGTCATCGCCCCAGGTCAACAAGTTTTCAACGTACTTCAGCACTACATTTTTTTTGTAGGCAACCGGACGGCCGCGGGCGATCAAATGCGGTTTAAAGGGGTTTTCACGCCATTTGGCAACCTTGGCCTTTATATCTTCATCGCCACTAGCCAGCCGCTCGAAATAGTCGGTGATAGTTTCTTTGTCTTCTTTTTTAAACGTCGGCACTTGCCAATAATCGCCACTGGTAACGGCTGCCGCGGTTAACGGATTGAAAATATGGTGATACCACTGCATGGCTTCGGCGTATTTGCCGTTTTTCGACAAGCGGGTAGCGATATACAACGGCGCATGAAAAAATAGTTCCCAGTTATACAGGCCGTAAGCATCTTTTTCTCCAAACTCAACGGCTACCGGTGGATAAGGTTTACTCACCAGCCATTCGACAGGCTTATATTCGTTTGAAAAATGTGCACCAAGATCGCTATTAAGATCGGTATCCTGATTTAGCAAACCGATAACCCCTTTAAGGTTAAGCGCTTCAATAAAACTTTCGGTATACGGATGATAAAAATTATAAAAAGTTAGGGCTTTGCTCATAAATCCTGAGGGTCGACTTTCCGGTACACGAAATATCCGATCGCCGCCAAAGGCTATCGCAGCCTTTTTTGCAGGGGCAAATAGTGAGTTACTGCTTGCCGTTTTACTGGCAACATTGAGATTTTGTTGTGGCTGCGATACCAATAGAGCAGCCGGTTCCTGAGGGCTGGCTGCCAACGCTTTAACCGTAATGCTTTCCGTTAAACTCTTTAGCTGCACTTTCTGCAAGGTGTTGGCGTAAGCTAAAAACGCAAAGTTATCCGGTTTTTTGATGATGTCGATGACCAGTATCGGATTCCAACGGTCTTGAGATTCAACATAAAAACCTCGTTTAGAATCGCGGAAAAAGAACGGAATAGCCGCTTCGGCCTCGAAAGTTGAAGCCGATACGGCATGGTTAAAAATGTAATTTGATTGCCCGTTGCCCAGCGTCAGATAGTCTGATTTACGTAATTGCAGCTTGCCTGAAGCCGTTCTTGCCATGAATTGATTGCTGGGGGCGGGATGATCTCCAAATAAACCAGACCAGCTATAAGGGACTTTTATTTCGGCTTGTGGATTTGTCAGCTCAAAATAAGAGTAGGTTATCTTTTTTAACGCAATTTTTTCGGAGTTAGCGAAAATCTTTGCTTCTGCTTCAGAAACAAGCTGTCTGTCATTGGAAGTGGTTTCTGATGGCTGTATCAAATCGTAAATACCTACCCTCAATGATCCGTTTACCTCTTCAATCCAAGCGCGATAGCGATGTGGCGCATGGCTATTTGTATCATTTTCAGTAAATTTACTCGATCGCAAAGCATCTTTAGACATCTGTTTAGGCTGCCATTTAGAGTCGCGGAACTCGACAAAGCATAAATGTACTAGCCATTGTTTTTTGGCTTGTAATTGACCGATACCGCTAATGCCACCATCCTTCGCAGCGGCAATACTCGGGTCAGGCGGCACCGACTTTTGCAAAAATTCCAGCCAGAATATAAACAGTCGCCCTTTCCATATCATCGGCAAGATATGCGCGCCGTTATTGGCACCGTCACCGGCAGTCTTAACATCAATCGGCAAGGTTTCCCAGGCTGACCAAATTCCATCCTTATCGCGATTGCGGTAAAAATACTGCGCAGCAATACCATGGCTGCGGGCGACTACGTGCAAAATATTGGTGGCTGGGTCTTGAAAGACGCCGACTACCGCTAGGTTCGAGACGCTATCCAGCTTGCCCAAGTAATTTCTAAACGCGGTTTCTACCGAAAAAGTGGTGATGTCGTTTTGAGTTAGCTCGCTTTCCAAGTCTTTAAAAAACGGACTGCGATCATCGCGCCATTCCGGCTCCAGCCAGTTTTCCGGGTAGATAAAGACCTTACGATTGGCTTCCCATACCCGATACAGCTTCATCCATTCCCATTGTGCGGCTTCATTTTTGTCCAAAGCGACCCAAAAGTCACCCAGGCTAGGGCGTTGTGCTTCCAGATTAAGTAAGCAACGGGTGACGAACAATTGCACTGAGGACAAGGCCTGCCGGACCCGCGAGGTATCCATGCAGGCGCTCATTTGCACATCGATTAAAAAATACTCGAATAAACTGTCGGCATCGATCACGCCCCAGTCTTTTAACGGCTGTTGTACCAGCAAATAATTCACCAAGGCATCGCGGCGGCGTTCCCGCAATGGATTGGTTACGGTGGGAGCAAAATCGGCCCAGTCTTTTTCGCTGTATTTAGCGCGAACGGCGTTTTGTACATCAATGGCGACGACGTTTAAGTGTTCAAAATCGCTTAGCGGTTGTGCCCAACTACTTAAGCGTTGCAGACTAAAACCGCTGACGGCTGCAAATTGTGCGAGCTTGGCAACCGTTAACCAATTGCTTGGCTGAGTTAGCTGGGCTGCGGTAAGTGTCAGATGCGATATTGCAAATTGCAGATCTCTCACAGTCCAAGCAGCGGTCGGCTGACTAAGTACTTGGGCGATGAGATCGTCTACCGATGCGGCTGGATTGTCAGCCGCATCGAGCACTGCCAGCCAGTCGGTGTGCGGTGCCAGTTTACGCAATTGCCCGAAATCATTGAGCGTTTGCCAGGCAGGCAAAAGCGGATCGCTGAAATCCACATTGGCAAAATCAGACCGATGTTGTTGAATAAACTGTATTTCCAGAATGGATAACGGCAATTTTTGCACTAATGCCGCACCACGGTGTAAACCGCGTAATGCGCTGTCCCATTGGCTTGCCGCCGTTTCAGTGATTAAGGCGGTTGCCGGAAGCACTTCTAAAGGCGATGTTTCAGTTTTCCAGCTTAAGCGTATGCCGGAAGCACGGCTTCGGTCGGTGTAATCCAATTGCAGATGATATAAACGACCAGCTTCTAATGAAACTGTTGCGGCCCACGTTTTTTGCGCATCGCCATCGTTTTTATGCAATAGCTCGGCACCGTCAAGTAATAATCTGAAACTGTCATCCGTACCGGCGACAGCGATGACAAGAGTGCGTTTTTCGTTAGATTTGACTGGCAGTTGTCCCGTCCAGCGACAGCCGAAATTATCACGCTGTAAGCCAGGAACATTGAAGGAATTATTGCCAGAAAAATCAATAGTGGCATCCGGGCGCGTGGCTATGGGGTCGACAAAGGTGTGATTATTAAAATACTCAGCTTTAAAACCTTGGCTGCTAAGTGCATTGAACAGGTTATTCAGTAGCGTCTCAGACAATATTGCGGCTGTTTGAGCTTCGGACAGGCCTAAAACCAAGCTGATACGAGTCGTTATGGCGTTTACTTGTAATGTGCGTAGCTCGGCCGCTTGAAGCGGGGCAATGGCAAGTTTTTCCCAGTCGCTACGAATATCCACCAGCGCTTGCTGAATCTTTGCCTCATCAAGGCCAATTCCTTTGCCAGTCAACACATAGTCCAACTCGTTAATGCTGAACTCAGATTGCATGAGCTCATCTGCAGCATTGATAAACGCCACAATAGCTGCAGGGTCATTATGTTCAGATGGAAATGGATTCAGGCCCAGTAGATTTTTAATCGCCAGCAGTTCGGCTATGCTGAGCTTTAGCGCTTTTGCCAGCACCGTATAACGGTATAAGGTTGTTAAGGTCGGTAGTTTTAATAACTCAGTTTCCAGATTTAGGCCCGCATCTTCAGCAGTCGCGGCCAATTCAGAGTCTTTGATTTTGAATGCCGCCAACAGCGCGGCGCGATGACTCGAAATAGCTGTGTCGATAGTTAAAAAATCCCCGAACGCATTAGCAATAAAGGTCGGGTCCAGTTGCTGAATGGTGCGTGTTAAAAACAACTTGTTATACAGCGGCTTGTCGCCGTGGGTTTCGATGTTGCCAAGCAAGGCGGCAAGATTTTCCAGCGGT
Organism: Methylococcaceae bacterium; assembly: GCA_030699345.1. Classification (GTDB taxonomy): domain Bacteria; phylum Pseudomonadota; class Gammaproteobacteria; order Methylococcales; family Methylomonadaceae; genus JABFRC01. The sequence continues at coordinate 13,835 of JAUYMX010000602.1, read as the reverse complement.
AAAGCTGAGGCTTTCGCTAAATGCTTAGTGCTTGCAAGTTTTTCCAACACATCGGCCGACAAGTCGTTGGCTTGTAGCGCAACCAAAACGCTGTCGAGTTCTTCAATGCGCCAATCCAGGCGGCGCCACAAGCGGATAAAACGGTGCAGTTTGGATAGAAAATCGCTGGGTAGCGGCGTGGCAGCGGCGCCGTAGATTTGCTCAACGGTTTTGAGTCGGGTACTGGCAAGCTGGCAACGACTTGCTTGCTCGAATAATAAAGCGCTGGCATTGATGTCGGCAAAATGGGCTTTAGTCCAGGCGATGAAATCATCGGGATTAGTGATGCCGCGTCGGCTTAGCGCTTGGCTGATGAGTGGGTCGTCGGCCGGGTTTAGTAGATCAGCGTTAATGTCGCGCAGTAGGTCGTACACCTGCTGACTGTTGAACGGAGCCGGTTGGCCGCTGGCGATGGGGGTTTTGAATATATCGTCGACAAAATCCAGCGCCAGTAGACCCGGATTTAAGAAACGGGTTTTTAATAAGGCGACCAATTCGACATAACGCAGGCCGGTTCTATTTAAAAGCTCCGGCACATTTGGCAGCGAGAGCTGCATGGCAGCCTCACCGTCAAAGCCGTAAAACTCCCATAGTTCGGTCGTATCGCCAGCATCTTTAGTGATGATGGCGTATTCGCGAGCGGACAGCCGTAATTGTTCGGTGACGACTGTCGGGCCGGTAATGCCAAAGCGGTGCATAAGATCGGCGCGTTTTAGATTGTCCGGCAGAAAAGCTCGAATGCTGTCCAAGGGTTGATGATAGGGCAGACTAAAAGGATAAACGGCGGTTGCCAGCTTTTTATAAGCATCCAGGCTGATATGTTGCGGATTGGCGCGCAGTTCGCTAGCAGTTTCGCTGCTGTTGTTTTGGATGGCTTGGGCATCGAGTTGGTCATGTGCTACGAAGTATTCCAATACTTCGTTGACCAAGTCGATATAAGGAATGACGGTGTTGGTGTTTTCGCAAGTCAGACGCAAATGCGGTAAATCGGGGCGCCGCTTTACTAAGGCATCTAATGGCGATTTTCCTTCAGTATTGCGGTCAAGTTTGCCTAAAAATTGCAGGATGTCGACCAGGTAAGCGGCCGGTGACGTGACCGCGCGACAATCTCGGCATTCACACAGACTGAGGTCGCCGAACAGTGTTTCAAAATTGGGAAAAAGTTGTTTAGCAGCGGCCAAGGTTTGGGATTTATCAGAACCGCTGGCGGCAGGTTTTGCTAAATTGGTCAATTCGCGAGTAGTGATGATGGCATCGAGCACGCGTGTGCTGACGAAACCGGCGCGATGATGTACCAAACGGGCCTGCTCTTCGCTACCCAGAATAGTGCTAAAACGTTTAACAAATGAGGCTTCCGGCACCCCGGCGACTTGAAAAGCAGAGTGAATACCGGCGCCAAGCAATTGCGTCATCGCCTCAGGTGTCGGGCTGATTTGAAACACCCGCTGCAAGGTTTTTAAGGTATCGCTTAACGCGCTATTTTGGCTGGGTTCTGCAGTGACGTCAGAAATGGTGTCGGCAAAATCTTCCACGCGCGAGTTGCTGAAATCAAAACTTGGCGCACGTTGAAAAAACTCAACGAGCGGTGCTTGTAACTCGCCGATGGTGGCGAATTCCTGTTTTTGCACCATTTGGGCGATTTTGGTGGTCGGGTAGGCGGCATGTAAGGTGTCACGTAATTCGGTAACAAAGCCGTCGGCATTTTCAATGCCTTCAGGCAAACCAACATCGGCAAGCGTATCCAGCCAGTCTTGATGGGTGAAATTGAGTAATTCTGCGGCTGACGTTATGCCCCGCTGTGCCTGTAAAGCTTCAATCAGTGGCAGATGTCCGTCAGTCAGTGCGTACAACTGATTATTGAGTTTTAACCCCTCAATCTGTGCGGCATCCAGGCCTGCTTGCGGTAGATGTTCGGTCCAAAATTGTTTAGGGTCGTCGCCATTGAAGCGTTGTGCAGCAGTAATCACGGCGCGTTTGGCGTTATCAGATGCTAAGTTGGCCGCCGATAACGATCGATTAAATGCTTGAATGGCGGGTACTGTGTTGTCTGGGTTGATGATGTCGATGGTGGCTGCTTTTAGCAACCTGGCCAAAAAGTCTTGTAGTTGCTCGTCCGCTTTGTCGGCAATGATGTTCAAACCGATGGCGTTTTTTAAGCGGTTAAACAATTCGGTTTCCGGAATATCGTTTAATTCAATAAAGCGTAAGCCGGTTTGCTGACGGCCCAGGGCATAAAATAATTCTGCGTCATCCCTATCCAAATGGCTTTGAGCCAGAGCCGATGCCTGAACGGCGGTGCGCAGTTGTTCGCTATCGACATCGGTTTCTTGCGCCAAAAATCCGATTTGCTCTTCTGAATCGGCAATGTCAGCCAGACTAATGTCGCTGCTAGTCAATATGGGAGCAACCGCATTAACCAGACGTTGCCATTCGGAAACGCCGCGCAACAGCCGGGCATCGCGTAGGCCAATGTCCAAGTCAACAACGTCTGTAGCATTGCTGTAATCGCGTTTTGAGGCTAAACGCGAGCGCTCGACCAGCAAGCCATCATCGACCACAAAAGCCAGCAGATCGGCGTGGCTTTTATCGGAAAAAATAAATTGCTCACGGTCGAAACCGATGCTGTAGAAACCATCGGCATCGGTCCGGGTTCGGCCTAATAGCTGGAAGCCTTGGCTTTGTAATAACTCTTCAAAATGTTGGATTTTGTCGATGAGGCGTATGCCGCGTAAATCAACATCAAATACAACAACGGTCTGCTCAGATATTGGCGCGCCGACGACATCGACAACGTGGCCGCTGACATGAAACTCGGGGGCTAATAAGTGTCTTTCGCGCAAATTTCTATTGAGCGCCACAGCGGTATCGTCATCAACATTGCCGCGACCATCAATATGCTGTGAATGCTGAAACCGCAATACCGCGTTAACAGTGGTTTCCCCAAAAAAAGTATCGCGAAATTCATCCGGAGCAATTTCTAGTCCCAGTGCTCGCAATGCTTGTTGTAAGTTGGCAACGGCTTCGCCCTGTTGGGCTTGGTTTAAAGGAGCGGTAATTGGTTTCATATTAAGGCCTTGTAGAGAATTTTCATTGAACAACTGTTGGCAAAAAAGCGACTTAATGATTTGAGTGCTTTTGTTTTATGCCGAAACGAGAAAGCCAACCCAATAAGGCTGAGCCGAACAGCCATAGCGAAGTGGGAAGTGGTACGGGGGAATAATTAAAACCGCTGTTGGTAATCAGTCGATAGTTAGGATCGGCAATACTCAAAAAAACCAATCCTGTGTTACTGAAATCGGCTATTGAGCTACGAACAGGATTAAAAATATCGCCGGTAGCAGTTGCGCCAACGGTTAGATAGCCCAGCAAGGGAATGCTTCTGTTTACAGGTAGATCAAGGGTAATTGACCCTGAACAGGCAGTGCCAGCGCAGAAATACTGTCTGGGGGTATACCAGTTCTCATCAAATTCTACAGTTTTAACGCCATTGACCGAGACGAAGCCGCTTGCAGCTGATAATCCATTTAAGCCACCAGAGATCAGGTAGTTAAGAGTCAGCTGAACGGTGGTTAGCCCTCCCCCTGGGCCGACAATAGAAAATGAATCGTCAAAAATCGATGTCGCGCTGGCATTGGCATTAGCGGGGCCAACAGCAGCTCCAGCACCTGCATAGGCTTTAAGAATCCCGGGTGACGCAGAACCTGTGGCTAAAGCTTGATATTGGTAGCTATAACCACTGGGACTATTTTGATCTATTTGTTGAAAGATGACTGAGGTAGAGGCTTGAGAAGGTATATCAATCTTACCCTCTTGATCAAAATCACCGATACCACCAAGACCTCCGCTCCAACCGGCACCAGCGACTGTGGTGACAGAAGTGGTGTAAGCATTAGCAAATTGTGGATATACGCATATTGCTAGTAATAAAATTGATATGTGATTTAAGGTCATTAGGATTCTCCTGTTATTGTCGAAATTTTAAGCAGTTTGGGCATGGCGAAGAGGTGAGTTTGTGGATGATAAGAATTTTATGGGAAGCGCCTTGGTTTGTGGTCTTTAAAAAATAACCATAAAGATACCAATTTAAAGACGAGGGCGTCCAGCGTCTTTTTGTTCGTTATAGTTTGTTTAAATTGATAGATTTGGGGGTAAGGTGACAATTTTAGTGCTGGCCAGTTATGTAAATGCCCACTGCTTGCAAGTGGCACGACTGCCTTTACCCGGCGAGTCGCTTTGTGCGGGGGCGAGATGGGTAGAACATGGCGGTAAAGGTTTTAATGTCGGACTGGGCGCGCATCGGCTAGATGTGCAGGTAGAAATGTTGTTACCGCTAGGCGCTGATTCTATTGCTGAATCGGTGCTGCAATTGTTGCACGATGAAGGGTTGGATAGCCGCTGGACGCTTAAGATTGGTGAGCAATCCGGCTTTGGTGTGGGCTTTGTCGCGCCCAATGGCGATAATTTTCTGGCGATTTATCCAGGGGCGAATGCGCTGTTAACGGCTGAGCATGTCGAGCAGACGATGACGGCCTTACCGCCGATTGATCTGGTTTACGGGCAATTTGAAATCCCGGAAGCACCGATTCTGGCAGCATTTCGGTTGGCTCGTGAGCAGGGGACTCGCACGATGTTGAATCCTTCGCCATGGCGGTTGCCGAATGCCGAACTGTTGGCGCTTACCGATATTCTGGTCATCAATGAAACCGAAGCGGCGTTACTGTTTGAGCAAGAAGATACCAGCAACTTAACGCCGGAACAGTGGCTTAGTCGCTTACCGAGTTGGGCTAATCAGTGCGGCTGGCAGGGTGAATTGCTGGTCGTGACGCTGGGCGAGAAGGGCTGCGTGGCGTTGACTCCAGATGTTGTCATTCATCAGCCCGCTTGGCCGATTATCGCAATTGATGCAACGGGAGCGGGCGATGCTTTTAGCGCAGGGTTGGCGTCGGCATTACTGCAGCGCCTTGATCTGGACGAGGCTTTAAAAATTGCTTGTGCCTGTGGTGCTTGGGTGGCAGGTAAGCAAGGTGTGTTGCAGGCTCTGCCGGCACGGGCCGAAATATCTGAATTCATGCAAGTCCAAATCAACCCCCCGGCCGCCCTTAATACTGTTAAATACAATGGGTAGGATGAAGCATATCGCTCGCATCTAAATTGTGGGAGCGACGCCTACGTCGCTGTGGGAGCGACGCCTACGTCGCGACGTTTGACGACATCTTCAGGTTAACCCGATAGGTATACGCATCACCCCGGAAAGTACCTTCGACATATTCGACCATTTGTCCGTTGTCCGAATAAGTTTTACGCTTTAACAGCAGGCAAGGGCCGGGTTCTGCAAACCCAAACACAGCCGCTTCTTCATCGTTGCTTAACACGGCTTCGATGGTTTGTTCTGCGTTAATCAGTTTAAGACCGCACTGCTGCTCAAGAAACTGATAAGCCGATCCGGCCGCATCCCACTCAGCCAAGGCCGGTGCGACAGTCAAGTCATACCAGGCCACTTCCCGTGATAACGGACTGTCATCGCCCAAGCGCACACGTACCAAACGCAGAAATCGAGCGCTGGCCGGACGATTGAACAGCGAGGCAATAGTTCGGTCGGTGACGATTTTTTGTTCCAAAAGTTGCGTGGAAGGCGTGATGCCAAGCTCGCGCATTTCTTCGGTAAAGCCTTTCAGCCGACCCATTTCCGGATTAATTCGCGACGGCGGCGCTTTGACCGTTACCCCAGCCCGGCCATGGGTGCTGATTTGGTCTTGGGCGCGCAGTTCTTCATAACAGCGTCGAACAGTGGTACGGCTAAGATCAAGTGCTTCAGCTAAAGCGCGTTCGGAAGGCAAGCTAAAGCCGTCGCTAATCTCACCGGATTGGATCATGTCAGTGATGCGGCGCAACAACTGCTTATAAACCGGCTCGGAAATGCCGCTGTCTGGCCTTAATCTTTCAATGAAAGCGGAGCTGTCATTGGCAGCCAGCGTGCCGGTTTTTATGGCTGTGTTTTTTAATGCGGTTGAAGTCATTTTGGAATCGGCTAGTTGTTAATACCAATATAATACCATCTAGTGGTTGTGAATTTTTGTCGTTTGAAAGTGTAGTAATTTTCTTTTACGAGAATTAGATTCCTTTGGTTTAGGTGAGCTAAGATTTTTATAGCAAAGCTTAAAGATAGCTCGATGATATACTCTGCATATACAAAAAGGCGGGTTAAAAATGCATTTTGAATGGGATGAAAGCAAAAATGACAAGCTTAAAACTAGCCGAGCGGTTTGTTTTGAGGATGTGTTTATCGCCATCAGTGAAGACAGGCTTCTTGATATTTTGCCGCATCATAGTCCACAGAAATATCCCAATCAGAAGCTTTTTATCGTGCAAATACGAGATTACGTTTACTACGTGCCTTTTGTAGAAGATGCAGAAACAATTTTTCTAAAGAACATTATTCCTAGTCGTAAATACCAAAAGAAATACTTAAAAGGAGTCAATCATGACAGCTAAGCTTTCAGCAGAAGAAAAAGCGATTATTGAATACGTCGAAGGTAATGAAGCCAACAGTATTGACGATGTAGAAAATGAAAAAAATCGTTATAAGCAAATTGCAATTACTCAAATGAGCAAGAAAAAAGCCATCAGTATTCGGCTGTTAGAGAGTGATATTGAACGTATCAAAGCTAAATCTCTTAGTCAGGGGCTGCCTTATCAAACCCTGATTAGCTCGCTGATTCACCAATATGCTAACGGTAAAATTAAGTTAGAAGCATAGGAAATTCTGGGAATCAGCCGCGTAAGTTTTACTAAACGCAGTGTAGCTTACTGGTACGCTCTCGAGCATCAAGTGCTAACGATTAGACTACTTGCTTAGCCACTATGCAAAACGGCGTGCGAAATACGAAAGGGACGAGGACTCTCCGCTGGCAACACTTTTTGATGGCCTATCACGGAAAGCTTAGCTGCCAGTTCTAAACGCCAAATTTTATAGCTTGATGATCTCAAGCCGCTTGTATTTTGATTTAACATCAAGCACTGTGTCTACTCTCATTAAGCAGAGCGGGGTACGGTTATGATGCGAGAAATATTTTTATTACGCCATGGCAAGGCAGATAGACCGGAAGGTGTGGCGGATTTTGACCGGCCTTTAAAAAAGCGCGGTCGGCAGGATAGCAAGTGGATAGGTCGCTGGTTGCTTGATAGAAAGGTGCTGCCTGATTTGGTGCTTAGTTCTCCGGCTTTACGAACGCTGCAAACAGCTCAGCTCGTCTGCAAACAATTGGCTATCGATGCGGAAGCAATCGTTTTAAATCCTGATATTTATGAGGCAGAAGCCACTACGTTGCTTTCGATACTGAAAAATTGTCCTAACACGGCGCGCAAGGTGTTGTTGGTTGGACATAATCCTGGGATGGAAGAACTGCTTTTAAAGTTGGTTGGTAGTTGCACTGAGCCGTTGCCGGATGATGCCAGTCGATTGTCTACAGCCGCAATGGTGCAGGTGGTTTTTAAAGGCAGTTGGGATCAATTGGCCGAAGGCGGCGCTAAATGGGTGACGCTGATTCGGCCGGATAGAAAGTAGGGGGGCAACGGCTTAACGAAACGAAGCTGGTCTTATAATACTAAAGAGAACCTCGAAAAACCCATTCCGTTCATGGTTCGACAAGCTCGCCACGAACGGAAGTCGTTGATTTATATAATGCCGTTCGCACTGAGTTTATCGAAGTGCAGGGTTCTTCGAGGTACCCTAAAAAATGAATTGCAGTTATTAGTTCAATTTCACACTAAAGAAATGGAGAAAAAAATGAAATATAAACAACTTGCCTTCCTATTGGCCTTTGCAACAGCTAGTCTTCCAGCAGTGACTAACGTCGCTTATGCGGAAGGAGAAAAGCCGGCAGCAACTATTGCAGCTCCAGTTGCTGATATTGGCGAAGAATCGGACGATTTAAAAATGTTCCGCTTTACTACGCGTATGGAGAGGCTGGATTTCGTTAAGAAGGCGATGGCTTTGAATACCGACCAAGAAAAGAAATTTTTAGATCAGTATTATCGTTATGACACTGAGTTGAAGATTTTAAACGACGAACGCTTGGCTATCATCAAGAATTATGCCGATAGCTTCGATAAAATCACGGATAAAGAAGCCGATAAGCTGGTCAAACGATCATTAACTTTCCGCAAACAACGCACTGCGCTGCTTGAAAAGTATTACGGCAAAGTAGCTAAAGCCACCACCAAGGTAATCGCTGCACGTTTTCTTCAAGTTGAAGGCGTTTTGCAAGGTGCTAGCGATGTCGTTATTGGAGCATCTATTCCCTTGATGGCAAAATAACAAACAGCCGGTTTGCTCCAACGGGGAATGCCGAAAAATCGACATTCCCCGTGCCAATTTTAATCAGCGGTGTTGGGTTACATTGCGTTGGTAACCCAACATTCTTAGGGAGGCACTGAACGAATTGATTTCGCTCATGGTTCGACAAGCTCACCACGAACGAAATCAATTTGTTACCGATCATCTGTCCTTAGATCACCCTTGAAGTGGAGTTTGTCGAAGGATATCAATACAAATCCACCGGATCCACATCCAACGACCAGCGGACTTTTTTTGCTAGTTTGAGCTTGTCGATTTGCGGTAACAGCTTGTCCAATAACTTATGTAAGTCTTGTCGCTTATTACTTTGCAGCAATAGTTGATAGCGATACAGCCCGGCGCGTTTGGCCATGGGGGCGGCGACCGGGCCTAATATCTGGGTGTGGCCGTTATCGAGGGTTCTGGCTGACTCGGCAACGGCACGCAAAAACAGCAATGGGCTTTCGGCATCTATCGCATGGGCGCGCAGTAACGCTTGGTAGCTATACGGCGGCAATGCGGCATCTTGGCGTTCGGCCAGCGCGTTGTTGGCAAAGCTGCTGTAGCCGTCGCGGATTAAGGTGGTCAAAAGAGGATGTTCCGGTTGCCGGGTTTGCATGATGACGCGGCCGGGTTTTTCGGCGCGCCCGGCCCGGCCGGAGACTTGCACAATCATTTGTGCCATTTTTTCCGCGGCATGAAAATCAATGCTGAACAGGCCGCTGTCGACATCGAGGATCGCAACCAGCGTGACATTGGGGAAGTGATGGCCTTTGGCCAACATTTGCGTGCCCAAAATAATATCGACATCGCCTTGATTGATTTGCTCCAGGAAGTTTTCCAGCGTGCCTTTGCGCTGGGTAGAGTCTCGATCCAGGCGCACGATGGTTTTATCCGCGAAAAGCTCGGCGAGCACTTTTTCTATGCGTTCCGTACCCAATCCCAAAGCCGTTAGTTCGCCGGTTTTACAGGCTGGGCATTGTTTAATGAGTCGCTGTTCTTGGCCGCAATGATGGCAACGCAAGGTTTGTTCATCGTAATGAATGACCAAATTGGCATCGCAACGCTGACAACGCGCCACCCAGCCGCAGCCATGGCAAATCAGCGTGGGCGCAAAGCCGCGGCGATTAAGGAACAACAGCACTTGTTCTTTTTTGGCCAGAGTCTTGTGTATTTCATTCACCAAAGATTCGCAAATGCCTTCGTGCATGCGCTTATTTCTGATGTCCAATAACTGCAAGCTGGGCGCTTGCGCGCTGCCTGCGCGTTCCGGCAGGTGCAGCAATTGGTAGCGTTGTTGGTTGACGTTATGCAGACTTTCTAAAGATGGCGTGGCTGAGCCGAGCAGTACCGGAATGTTTAGCAGTTTGCCGCGTACTATGGCCACATCGCGGGCAGAAAAACGAAAGCCTTCTTGTTGTTTGAACGAGCTGTCGTGTTCCTCATCAAGAATGATCAGGCCCGGCTTTTTTAGCGGCGTGAACAACGCGGAGCGGGTGCCCAGCAAGATCGATGCTTGGCCCTGGCGCATGCTGAGCCAAGCCTGTTGCCGTTGGTTGTCGGTTAACTTGGAATGCGAGATGGCGATTGGCATCGCAAAGCGGCGTTTGAAACGGTCTTCCAATTGCGGCGTTAAGGTAATTTCCGGCAAGAGCACCAATACTTGCTGGCCGCGCGCCAACACCTCTTGAATAATCTGCATGTAGACTTCAGTTTTACCGCTGCCGGTCACGCCTTCCAGTAAAAACACCGCAAAATGCTCCAAGCCGGCACAGACCGCGTCAATGGCCGCTTGTTGCGGCGGATTACAGAGCAGATTAGCTTCGCCGATTACCTGGTCTGCAACGGTCGGTATGAAATCAGCAGTTAACTGTAATAACTGTTTTTCCAATAACTGTTTTACAGAGCCTTTCCAGTTATCGTTCCAAGCGGAAAGCTGGCTTTCAGTTAAGCCTTGCGGGTGCTGTTGAAACTTTTCCAACACACTTTGCTGCTTGGGGGAGCGTTTTAATTGCGTGCTGTCGATTGTTTGACCCAACTCGGTCAACGCATAGCGTTTTTCTGTACGCAATATCGCCGCTTTGCCCTGACGCAAGGCGACCGGAAAGGCGGCACTAATCACATCACCTAGCGGGTGGTGATAATAATGGCTTGCCCAATGCAGCAGCTTTAAGTCTTTGCTCGATAACAACGGCGCGTCGTCTAAGATGCGCTTGGCCGGTTTTAATTTAGCGATATTAATGTCGCTGTGCTGGACGCACTCGACTAAGAAGCCGCACTTAAGGTGCTTGCCGAACGGTACTTCTATTCGGCAGCCGGGTTTGAGTTGACTGACATCGACATCCGTCGGTGCCAGGTAGTCAAATAAACGGTAAATTGGAATTGGCAGGGCAATTCGTAAAATTGAATTTTCACTTTGCAACTTAGCCATAATGTTTGAGTAAATGTTAACGAATTGTCGCTAAGTAGTTATCAGGTAAAGACTATTTAAGTTACCCACAGAAGCTGTGGATAACTCTGTGGATAAGCACTTTTAAATCCCCCTTAGTGCCCGTTTTTATTACAGTTTTGTTACATTGTATAGATTTTCGACAATAAGATAAGTTTTATACTTATCAATAACTTATGAATTATTGGTTGACAGAAATGACAGTGTTTGCAAGTTTGCGGTTGGTTTTAGGGTGGCACCGCAAGCAATGTGGATAATCATTAAAGTCAAGTCCAAATTTACAGTTTATAGCCTTGACAAACCGTTACCGAAAAGGGCTGCTTTAAGGCCGGTAGGTTTGATGAACTTGATGGTCATCCGATCACTTTCACCAATGGCCAGGTATTTTTTTCTGTCTTTATCCTTACCACTTAGTGCCGGTGGCAGCACCCAGACGCCTTCGGGGTAATCTTTGGTATCTTTGTTGTTGGCATTGATGTCGGATTTAGCCAAAAACTCGAAACCAGCGTTTCTTGCCAGCGCAATGACATAATCTTCACTGACGTAACCGGATGCGGCTTTAGGGTCCTGAGGTTTCAGGTTGTTACTTCGGTGTTCAACCACGCCAAGAATGCCGCCGGGTTTTAAGGCTGCGAACATGGCTTTGAAAACAATGGCGGCTTGGTCGCTTGCCATCCAATTATGTACATTTCGAAACGTCAACACCCGGTCTACTGAGTTATCAGGCGCTATTTGCAAGTATTCCGGCGGCTCTAATACCGATAGTTCAACCTTGCCGTACAGATTGGGTTGGGCTTTGAGTTTGTCGATATATTTTTGCGCGGTGTTTTTGTGATAAGGCAATTCGGCATTAGGAGAAAATTGGGCCGCAATGAATTTGCCGTTAGTTTTTAAGTAAGGGGCGAGTATTTCTGTATACCAGCCGTTGCCAGGCCAAATTTCGACCACAGTCAGGTCATTTGTGACTTCAAAAAACGCCAATGTTTGCTCGGGATGGCGATATTTATCGCGCGCTTTGTGTTCAGCGGCACGATGTTTACCGGCAATCGCTTGTTTTAAACCGTCAAAGTCATCGGCGGCGTTTGCTGTTAAGGCACTGGTTGACAGTAGTAAAGGCAGTATGATTTTTTTCATTAAGCGCATAAATTAATCCAGGTTCTCTTCAAGGTTCCAGCGTTGTAGCAAACTTAAGGTCGCCAGCATTAAAAAGGCCAATAAGGTCCAGGCCGGCATACTGAAACCAAGCAAGGTCCAGTCAACTTTGGCGCAGTCGCCGGTACCGCTCAGCATCATTTTAATAGTTTCAGATAAAGGAAAATTTTCTAAAACATATTCCAGCCCCGGGCCGCATTCAGGTACTTGGTCGGGTGGTAAGTGTTGTAGCCAAACATGACGGGTGGAAATGGCCGCGCCGCACAATGCGGTGATAGTCCCTAACAATGAATAGCGTTTAACGCCATCTGGGCCGGGGTTATGCAAGGCAGCGATTAAAAACACGATGCCGGTTGCCAAAATAGCTAATCGCTGCGAAATACATAAGGGGCAGGGATCAAGACCGCCGACAAATTGAAAATACGCCCCCATCCCCAGCAGAAAAGCACAGCCTGCAAAGCCCAACAAAAACCAAATTCTGGCGTTAAATTTTATCAGTTTCAACATAATCAACCTCTTCTTTAAAGTGTCTTATTTCTCGCGTCGGGCCCATCACAACCAGGACGTCACCCGCGCTTAAGGTATGTTCTTTTTCGCCGATGGCAAAATGCAATTGGCTGTTATTTTTGTCGACCACGCCAATCAAAATAATATCGTGTTTGTTATCGAGTCTTAAATCGCTGGTTTGGGTATTTTCAAAATATGATCCGGCAGGAATTTCTATTTGCGCCATGTTCAAATCGTGCCGACCAAACACGGCATTATCCATGATATTGGTAATATCCGGTTTGGTCAGCATGTCGTAGGTTTTACGGCCGCAAATTTCGTAAGGGTCGATAATTTTATTCGCACCGGCCGCCAAGAGTTTTTCTGCCGATTCCGGTTCGTCGACAATCGCGATAATCGTCAGGTTTTTATCAATAGCCCGGGCAGAAATAGTTAAAAACACATTGTCCGCAACGGTGGGATAAAAACAGAAGATTGAATCAACTGCGTCACCGATACCCACCGATCTAAGCTCATCATCATTACGAAAATCGATGACGCGGGCTTCAAAACCGCGATCCGTGACTAACGCAGCTTCAGCTTCATTTTCGGCAATAAAGAGCAGGCTGCATTGGTGATGATTTAACCGGCCCATGACTTCCAAAGACATCAAACCATAGCCAAACACAGCAATTCGTTTCATTGTTTGGCTCTCTGATGCGGGCGACTATGTGCCAATTCATTGCGAAAATGTGTCAGGCTGTGCTTTCTTCCCAACACCACAAGCAAGTCGCCGTCGCGTAATTGAAAATACTGTTCGGGATTAAAATAAAAATGTTGATTCTTCAGCGGGTAGCTCGCTTTGTGTTCTTTTGAAATGGGCGGATGCGCACTGATAATGCCCAGCAACAACAGCTTGCGCACTTTAAAGTCAATTTCGTTAATGGTTTTACCATCTATAAAAGAACCTGTCTGTACAGGTAACGCTTCCATCAATATATGGCTTTCTTCATGGAGAATGCCCAGGATAGCCTCGAAAGCAGTCGGTTGGCCAATGTATTCGGCCACCAGCATGCCAGCCATTTCAAAGGGTTGAATGACATTATTGGCACCCGCTTGATACATTTTTAGTAACTATTCAGCCTCAATTCGCGTCGCAACAGTGCCGTCATAAAATCTGGCACCTTGCCGTCGAAAAGGAGATTTAACGCCTCAGATGCCGACACATTGATATTCCGACAAGTAGACAGATAACTGCGGACACGGCAAAAGGTGCCAGCCCCTTCCTGTGAGCGAAAGCAGCCGGAAATTTTCTGGTGAAGTTTGGTCATGCGGATGTCGCTTTCACCCTGGTTATTGGTGAAGGGCACCTCC
>JAUYMX010000600.1 GCA_030699345.1 Methylococcaceae bacterium | reverse complement strand
TCTTGCAAAACTTACGGGCACAAGGCGTACGTTTGGTGATAGATGATTTCGGCACAGGGTTTTCATCGTTGTCATACTTAAAACGCTTCCCGATAGATGCACTAAAAATTGACAAGCTCTACGTAGACGAGCAAAGCGATTTGGACATCACCGCAACTATCGTAGCAATGGCACGGACGCTAAATATGAAGACCCTGGCCAAAGGAATAGAAACGTCGTCTCAACTGGAAATATTGCAAAGCCAAGGGTGTGACACCTATCAAGGCTACTTTAAAAGCCGCGCCCTGCCCGCGATTGAATTTGCTGATTTGCTGCGTACACATCACCTAAATTCAAGCTCAAACCACACCTAAACGACTTAAGATTTTTTTCCTTAAAGTAGCCGAAGAAACTGTCTTTTTTCTGTGGTACTCTTTTATGTAATCCATAAATCAAACCATACCTTGGGGATTACGATCATGAACAAAAAACATGCTATTACCGCAGTAAAATTCATTTCGTCAGCTCTTAATCAGTTGTTATCTTTCCTTAAGACTTGGTTCCATTCGCTATTACAAGCGCCCGCAGAAAAAAATAGTAAACAGCCCGATAACAGAGCCCAAATAGCTCGCTTTGCTTGGGTGGCTTTGGCATTAGTGGCAGCGATTTCGGTTTTCAATCAATCCAAGGAACTGCTTCAAGATGAACTGCCTTATAACAAATTTCTACAATTAGTTAACGACAAGCGGGTTGAACATGTTGTTATCAGTGAAAAGCTAATTACAGGCTTAATCAAACCTGAAAATGAATCAGACAACCCACAGCATTTCATTACCATACCTTTGTGGGACGAGCATCTATCGGAAAAACTGGCCGAGCACAATATTGATTTTGTGGTCAGAAGCGGCGAAAACTGGCTAACCAACCTATTTCTCAACTGGATAATTCCTTTGCTAGTATTGCTGGCGATCTGGTCATGGATGTTCAAACGTATGGGCGGCAATGGACCTGGCAGTAATCCATTCCTAAATATAGGCAACAAGGTACGCATTCATTCCGACACCCAACCGAAAATTACCTTTGCGCAGGTGGCGGGTTCGGAAGATGCAAAACAAGAATTGAAGGAATCCATTGAATTCTTAAAAACCCCGGAAAAAATTCAAAAACTGGGCGGACACATGCCCAAAGGTATGTTGCTGGTGGGGCCGCCAGGCACAGGCAAAACTTTACTCGCACGCGCCGTTTCCGGGGAAGCAGGCGTGCCCTTTTTTAACATCAGCGGCTCTGAGTTTATTGAGTTATTTGTCGGCGTTGGCGAGGGAAGAGTGCGCGATTTGATTGATCAGGCCAGAAAACAAGCGCCCGTCATCATATTTATCGACGAATTGGATGCCATAGGCCGTTCACGCGGAGGCCCAAT
>JAUYMX010000588.1 GCA_030699345.1 Methylococcaceae bacterium | reverse complement strand
GATTGACAGAACCGGCGCTTTGCACTAAATGCGTGTGCAGTCCGGCAAAAAAACCGTTTAACCAAGCACGTTGAGTTTGACTATAAGGAGCGTCTAATGGAAGTTGAGGTGTTTTCATGTATATGACTAAGTAAATCTATGTTCTCGTTAACGCCCCGTCTGTGAAATTCAGACAGGGTGCTAAGCGAGAGTAGTTAAGGTAATTAAGCTACGCTTTGACTCATCATGCTTTGAGCAATATCCAGTCCAACCAATGCGGCCAAGTATTCTTCAATGCCTGGAATACCAACGAGAGCCTGTCTGTTAATCTGGTCTTGTTCAATAATCCAAGCCGTTGAACCGATGGAATAAATGCTTTGTACAGAACGATTAATTAACGCAGTTTTGTAATCATTCAAGCGTTTAGAAGCCAGCAATATGGCGAGGTGATCATCGCTGTAATTGCTATATGCTTCACGGGTATTTTTAACCAGCGCTTCCTGCACTTTACGTGGTCGCTCAGTAATTAGCTTACGCGCCGCTCTATCAATATGTGCTGAGGTACGTTGAGCCTCAGGTACTACTTTAAGCATTTCTTGAGCAATTTGCTGGGCTTTTTCCAGCACGGCATAGCTATTAACCAGTTTGTAGGTCAAGTGGGTATCTACCTCTCCCACCCCAGGAATAGCTCCATCAAATAGCGGTTTTGCTGTTTGGTAAGCGTGTTTTACTTGCTCGATTTGTTGACGAGCCAATTCAACTGACAATTCTTCGATGATTTCCTTACGATCCAGCGCTTGCTGCAAGTATTTCGCAGTTTGCGTTTTGTACAGCCATAACGGCAACGCGAACTTGAAGTGCTGACGTTCAGACGCCCAATTGTTAATTAGGTTTCTGGCTTTGCTGGAGTTAGCGTATTCAGCGTGTTGCTCAAGCATATGCAGAATAAATTGCTCGTGAGCGCGCGCATTATCAGTGTCTTCGGTCAGGCTATGCAGCTCAACAGATGTAAGGTCATACAGATTTTCCAAACGATTTTCAGGGTCATATTGGTAAGCATTACCCCCTGACATACCATTGCAGAAGCCTTTGCCGAACCCACCGATATTTAACACCGCACCATTGGTCATGTATTCACAAGCAAAATCACCAACACCTTCGACAACGGCCATTGCGCCTGAATTTCTCACGGCAAAACGGTCACCGGCTTCACCATTGATAAAGACTTTACCGCCGGTGGCGCCAAATAACGCAAAGTTGCCGATTAAGACGTTATTGCCGGGCGTTTTAATGCCGCCCCCTGGAGATTCGACAACCAAGGTGCCACCGCAAGCTGATTTACCGACGCCGTCATTACAGGTGCCCAGGTGTTCAAGTCTCATGCCGTCGTTTAAGAACGCAGCATAACTTTGTCCAGCCGAACCTTTGGTACGAATCAATATGCTATCAGGTGCCAAATAACGGCGACCGTGCTGATTGGTATAAATGATTGGCGATTTGGCCAGTTCTTGTTCGCTGAGTTGGTATGCCAGCAAGCGTTCAATATCGATAGCAGTTTGGCCGCCTACGGTTTTGGCGCAATTGCTTAGCTTAAAGCCGTCACCTTCAATAACAATTTGTCGTTTACCAGCCAGCAGACCCGCTTTGACTTGTTCAATAACTTGGTTATCGACGCTGAAATTAGCTTCCAGATAGATAGGTTTAGCAATCTTAACTTCATTAACCTGAGCCAACATCTTAGTCAGGTCAAGCTGGCCGACCATGGTCGGATGATTGATTAAATGCAATAAGTCAGTTTTGCCACGAATGTCGCGCAAACTTTTGTAGCCCAATGAGGCCAGTATTTCCCTGACTTCGTGCGCCAAGTTCATGAAGTATTGAGCCAAGACACGTGGATCGCCTTTGAACTCTTCATGTGCAGTCGTTAAACCAGCCGGACATTTGATGTTACAGTTTTTCGCCATCACGCAGCGCAGCATCATTAATGCCGTAGTGCCGAATTCAAACGAGTCTGCACCCAAAATAGCGGATTTAACCACGTCCGTACCGCTCTGATGCGCGCCGCTGCAACGCAGTATCACTTTATCGCGTAAGCCATTGACGGCCAAGGCTTGATGGACTTCGGCGATACCGATTTCCGGCGACCGGCCGCTGTTTTTCAAGCTGGTCACCGCGGCGGCACCTGTGCCGCCGGTGTTGCCTGCGACGTTAATCACGTCAGCACCGGCTTTAGCGACGCCGACGGCTATTGTGCCGATGCCTTCGGAAGACACCAATTTGACGCCGACCTTAACCCGTGCGGCTTTGGCATCATGGATCAGCTGACCCAAATCTTCGATGGAATAAGTGTCATGATGCGGCGGCGGGCTGACCAATTCGACTCTAGGAGTACCGCCACGCAATGCAGCAATTTCTACCGACACTTTCGCTGCCGGCAATTGCCCGCCTTCGCCGGGTTTTGCGCCTTGAGCAATCTTAATTTCAATTTCTTGAATGGTGGGGTCTGCCAGAAGACCTGCCCAAACGCCAAAACGGCCTGAAGCAAATTGTTTGACTTTGCTGGAGCGTAAGGTGTTAAAGCGGCTGTGATGCTCACCGCCTTCGCCGGAATTGCTTAAAGCGCCAACGATATTAGTACCTTGGGCAACCGCTTCGTGAGCTTCGGCCAACAAAGCACCATGGCTCATTGCGCCTGAGGCCAGCGTTGTAGTAATTTCGTGAGCCGGCTGAACATCGGCCAACGCAATGGGGGCCGATGCAAGTTGGCTATGCGCTAAATAATTAGCCAATAAACTGTCTGACTCACTGACAGTAAGAGTGATGACATCATTCGCAATGGCAATATTAAATTCGGTATCAGCAAAACGTTTTTTGTAGTGCGCGGCCAGTTGCTCCAACCGCTGGCTTGATGAATTTGCTGTCAAGCTAATACTAAAAGTGGTTGCATCTGTTTTACTGACGCTCAAGCCACGAATTAGATAATTAACATTACCACGCAAGTTTTGTTTGCCTAAGATACGATCGAAATCTTCAGTGCTTTGGGCATGAGACACGTCGGCCGGAAAGTCCATAATGTCACGCAACGCAGCGGGTCTGTCATCACGTTCAAGGTATAGGTTTTTGGTGAAGCTGCGATAAGCCGGAGTAATGCCGAAGTTATCCAGTTGTTCCGGAGTGCGCTTGTCGTAACCGAAATCAAGGTAAGCAGTATCACTGGCTTCCGGAGCATTTTCCGGAATATACAGTATCGCCTCATCGGTCATATTGATGTATTCGCGCACGGCAGTATTGCCGTAGGAATGACCGGCGCCATCCTGACGTTCCTTGAACAAACCTAGGAATGGAATGTCTTTTTCTTCCTTTACAGCCAAGGCTTTTTGATGCCATTCGGCAGCGCTGGCGGCAATATCGGCATAACGCACACCGCCCACTGACGCATGGATATTTGGGAAGTAAGGACGTAATCTGGGCTCGTCAGTATCTAGGTAGTTAGATTCGAAGAATTCACCACCGATATAACTTTCTACCGTACACAGGCCGAATTTGCCCATGGTTTTCATCAGCGATTTTTCAGCGCCTTTTTGGTAGTTGTAGAGAATTTTTTGATGTTGATCGGCTGGGTAGTGACTCAGTACACGGTTGTGTACGGTCAGCGGGCAAATAGACGATGCACCGAAGCCTAATAAAGTGGCTACGTCGTGTGGACTGGCGACTTGTCCGGTTTCGGCAATCAATGACGAGTTAAAGCGTAAGCCTTGCTTAACAAGATGTTGATTGGCGGCCGCCATCATCAGTAAGGCAGGTATTGCTGCTTTATCTTTGCTGATATTAATGTCGCTTAAAATGATAATGCCGACATTGTCTTTGGCAGCTTGCTCGACTTGCAAGCATACCGCTTGTATAGCTGCTTCCAACGCATTTTCATTGTTAACGGGATTATCAAAATCAGGCGTGTACAAAATATCGAAAGTAACGGTCGCAACCGATGACTGTCTGCGAATTTGCTCCAACTGGGTGCGTTGCAAAATCGGGGTGTCGATGACCAATTGCTTGCTTTCACCAGCTGCAAAAGTGGGTTTTGCCCCCAAAGACACGCGCAGTGTCATGCCATCGCTTTCTCGGATAGAGTCCAACGGCGGATTGGTAACCTGGGCAAAGCGCTGGCTAAAATAACGCGACATGCCGCCTTCCGCGCTGTACAAGGCATTAGGCGCCAAGCCATAACCCATCGCGGAGACTTTTTCCATGCCGGTGGCCAGCATTGGATCAAGCAAAAATCTAAAACTTTCCTGGTTGAGCGAGTAAGCGGTATGTTGTTGATCTATATTGAAATCGTGATTGTACTTAAGTTCAGATGGATCAACTTTCGGCAGACTGGCAAGATGCAGACTGCGTTGCGCGAGCAGGGTTTGGTAATCTTTTTCTTTGGCTAAGCGTTCCATCACTTGATGGCTGTTGTAAGCCTCGCCGGTATTGTGATCAAAGTACAGCATACCGCCAGCTTCAATACGACCGCGTTTCAGCACGTCTTGCGGCGGAAAGTCGATTTGTCCCGCTTCTGACATGACCGCCAAATATTCATGAGTTTCAATTGAGCGTAATGGGCGTAATCCCAAGCGATCAAGACGCGCACCAACACGAATGCCGTCATTGAAAATCAATGCTGCCGGACCGTCGTTTTTTTCTTCATAAAGACTGAAATATTCCAGCATCGCCCGGACTTCGGGTGACAGCGTGGTGTCATTTTCCCAGGCTGGCGGCATCATCGCCAGGACCGCGGTAACGATGTCCAGATTGTCTTCGTTGATGCGACGAGTCAGCGTTTGATCCAAGCGTCCAGAATCAGATTGACCGCAAGGGAAACAGATATTCTTGTTGTGTTGGCGAGCGATGGCATTTTCGCTCAAGCGGTTTTTCTTATCGGTGTTCAACTCGCCGTTGTGCGCCATATACCGAAATGGCTGCGCCATCATTGTGGCTGGGGCGGTATTGGTGGAAAAGCGGGTATGGAAAAACAGCGTGTTGATTTCGTGGTCGGTATCGTAAAGGTCGATAAAGTAAGGAATTACTTCGAATGAATTCAAGCGGCCTTTATAAACTTGAGTACGCGAACTCATAGACAGCGGGTAAAAACCGGTCAGTTCAGGACGGGTGAAGCCTTCAACTTCAATGTCCAAGAGCGCTGCTTGAATATGGCTTTCAAATTCGCTGTGGCTGGCATTTTTCAAATGTTCAGGTCGACCAAACACAACTTGTTTGATTGGAAATTGAGCTTTGGCGGCAGCTGCATTGATAACGGAAGTATCTACCGGCACATTGCGCCATTGGATGATTGGTAATCCAAAATCTTTAAAAT
>JAUYMX010000579.1 GCA_030699345.1 Methylococcaceae bacterium | reverse complement strand
CCAAATGGATCGCCGTCGCCAAACCGGTTGCCATTGGTCAGTTCGTTTTTGTGTCGGTGTCTTATCTGTGCCTGACTTATGCGTTTATCACGCATGATTTTTCCGTCGAATATGTGGCGCTAAATTCCAATACCCACTTGCCGTTTATATATCGTATCGCGGCAGTTTGGGGCTCGCATGAAGGCTCATTATTGTTATGGATGCTGA
Source organism: Methylococcaceae bacterium (assembly GCA_030699345.1). Lineage (GTDB taxonomy): Bacteria > Pseudomonadota > Gammaproteobacteria > Methylococcales > Methylomonadaceae > JABFRC01. Next base: position 1,733 of record JAUYMX010000579.1, on the reverse strand, counting down.
TACTGTCTTTATGGACGGTTGCCGTTGCTATCTTCAGTAAAGCCTTACCCGTCGAATTAATTGCCAGAGTGTTGGCAGTGATGGGCGCTGTGGCGGTGGGCTTCATGCTGTTTATCATTTTTACCTCTAATCCTTTTTTACGGATATTTCCGATTCCCGCCGAAGGCAGAGATTTAAATCCGTTGTTGCAAGATCCCGGTATGGCGATACATCCGCCGATGCTTTACATGGGCTATGTCGGGTTCTCGGTAGCGTTTGCTTTTGCAATCGCTGCGTTAATGAACGGCAAGCTGGATGCGGCTTGGGTGCGTTGGACTCGTCCTTGGACGGCAATGGCCTGGACGTTTTTAACTACAGGCAGTGTGTTAGGCAGCTGGTGGGCGTATTACGAATTAGGTTGGGGCGGCTGGTGGTTTTGGGATCCGGTTGAAAATGCGTCGTTCATGCCTTGGCTGGTCGGTACCGCATTGATTCATTCTTTGGCTGTCACCGAAAAACGCGGCATGTTTAAAAACTGGACTATTTTGCTGTCGGTGTTCGCATTCTCGTTGAGCTTGCTGGGTACTTTTCTGGTGCGTTCCGGCGTGTTGACCTCGGTACATGCGTTTGCCAGCGATCCTACTCGCGGAATATTTATTCTGGTGTTTTTAGGGATAGTGGTCGGCGGCTCGTTAATGCTGTTTGCATGGCGCGGCCCGAAAATTCATACGGAGGGCAACTTCGAACTGGTTTCCCGCGAAGCATTAATTCTTGCCAACAATGTGTTATTGGTGGCAACCGCAGCAACTATTTTGCTGGGGACTTTATATCCATTGGTTATCGATGCATTGGGCCTGGGCAAAATCTCCGTAGGGCCGCCATATTTTAATAGCGTATTTATACCGTTAACTGCACCGCTGGCTGTGTTTGTCGGCATTGGCATGTTGGCACGCTGGCGTCAGGATAAGGTGTCTCGTTTTGCCTCTTTGCTGTGGCTGCCATTGCTGATTAGCTTGGTGGGTGGCATAGCGTTGGCATTGTTGCAGGATTTCTTTTCCTGGGCGGCGCTTATCGGCTTAACGCTGGCCGTGTGGACCGGCTTGACCGCTTGGTCAGTTGTACAAGCCCGCTTAAAAGACAAGCCCAATAAATTGTCGGCCTTGATCAATATTCCGCTCAATATCTGGGCGATGTCTGTGGCGCACTTTGGAATTGCCGTATTTATTGTTGGTATTACGCTCACATCAATTTATACGCAGGAAAAAGATATTCGCTTGGCACCCGGGCAAAGCATGCAGCTGGCAGGCTATGACTTTGTTTTTCATGGCGTGCAAAAAGCGGCTGGTCCTAACTACGACGCCAGCGAAGGGCGAGTGAGTGTGACTAAAAACGGCGCACCGGTCGCTGAATTAGAGCCGCAAAAAAGAATTTATAGGGCCTCAGGCATGCCGATGACCGAAGCGGGAATTGATGCAGGCATTACCCGCGATTTGTTTGTGGCCTTGGGCGAGCCATTGGATGACAACGGCAGTTGGGCGTTGCGAATTTATTACAAACCCTTTGTGCGCTGGATTTGGATAGGCGGCTTGTTTATGGCTTTCGGCGGGCTGTTGGCTGCGACCGACAAGCGCTACCGCAAAGACAGCAAGACCAAGGAGGCATAATGCGTTACCTGTTACCTTTAGGGGCATTTATTGTCTTGGTGATTTTTTTAGGCATCGGCTTAAAACTCGATCCTAAAGAAGTGCCTTCAC
>JAUYMX010000573.1 GCA_030699345.1 Methylococcaceae bacterium | reverse complement strand
TTTTTAAGGTTCGCTTTAGATTTTTGAATGGATTAAATGAAATCGTCAGCGAATGCATGGGGTTATCATTAAAAACGGTGGCAATAGGTCGCAGCATGATTTTTTCGTGGTCCTCAATTAATGCCATCGCCTCGTAGAGTTTTCTTTCCATTGCATGGTAATTGATTCGAGCCAGACTGGATGAAAGCGCAAAAGTTAACGCGACCATTGGCAAAACAACGCTTGGCGGTGCTATCGGTGCGAATGTGGAAGACAGCATGACCACGCAAAAACCAAACATGACGATGTCTTCTCCGCGTTCAACATCGCGATCAATGTTTATCAAAATGGCTTCAACGGCGTTTTCAGCCGGATCGTCTAAATAATTTTTTTTAGTCATGGCAATTTCCTTAAATAAACTACGTACCATTTTTGCGCGGGTTATTAAAATGTCAAATTTGTGTTTTTATACTAAAGGGCACCTCGAAAAACCATGCACTTCGACAGGCTCAGTGCGAACGGCATCTTATAAATCAACCTGTTACGTTCGTGGTGAGCTGTGAGCTTGTCGAACAGTCGAACCATGAGCGTACTGAACATTTAATTAGTCACACCAAGCTGATGAATTCAGCTTTTTTATTGAGCAAGCTATGGTTTATCAAGGCGTAAAAAAACTTATTGTTACCCGTCCTATCCCCAAAAAGCGAATTCAGTTGAGCGATGTTTCGCCACTACTAGAACGTATTTTTCTGGCCCGAGGTGTCACTTCAGCAGCTGAACTTGATAGAACGCTTGCGAAACTGCCGTCGCCTTGGTTGCTTTCTGGAATGGATGTAATGGTAGGACATTTACTGACTGCCATTAAAACCCGGCAAAAAATTTCTATCGTGGCGGACTTTGATGCCGATGGGGCGACCAGTTGCGCGGTGGCGGTCAAGGGTTTGCAATTGTTGGGGGCAGGGCAGGTGAATTTTGTCGTGCCTAATCGATTTGAGTACGGTTATGGCTTAACGCCGGAAATTGTTGCGTTGGTCAAACAGCAAAACCCGGATGTTCTGATCACTGTTGATAATGGTATTTCCAGTATTGACGGGGTTAAAGTCGCTAAGGACTTGGGGATTAAGGTGCTGATTACCGATCATCATTTACCTGGTTCTGAGTTGCCAGCCGCCGATGCGATTGTTAACCCTAATTTGCCGGATGATAAGTTTCCGTCAGGTGCTTTGGCTGGCGTTGGCGTGATGTTTTATGTGTTGATGGCGCTAAGAAGTCGGTTACGGGAGCAGGGCTGGTTTGAGCAAAAACAAATGCCCGAACCCAATTTGGCGCAGTTACTGGATTATGTGGCTTTAGGCACAGTGGCCGATGTGGTGGCATTGGATTCAGTCAACCGCGTTTTAGTTTATCAAGGCTTGCAGCGTATTCGCTCTGGACGTGGGCATCCTGGCTTGAATGCGCTTATCGAAGTGTCGGGTAGAAATCCGCAGACTATTGTTGCTTCCGACTTGGGCTTTGCCTTGGGTCCACGACTGAACGCCGCCGGACGTATGGATGACATGGCATTGGGCATACAGTGTTTGTTAACTGACGATCCTGGTTTGGCAAAGGATATAGCGGTGCAGTTGGATGAATTAAATAATGATCGCCGCGAAGTTGAAGGGCAAATGAGCCGTGAAGCGATGGCGTTATTAGCTGATATGAACGTGCTCAATGAGCAGCATCTCCCCGCTGGCGTTTGTCTTTACGATGCAAATTGGCATCAAGGCGTTATTGGGATTCTAGCGTCACGCATTAAGGATCGTGTACATCGCCCCGTGATTGCTTTTGCGCCTGCCGGTAAGGATGAAATCAAAGGGTCCGCGCGGTCCATTCCTGGTGTGCATATACGCGATGTGTTAAGTGATGTTGCGGCTGCGCATCCCAAACTGTTGAGCAAATTTGGCGGTCATGCGATGGCCGCGGGCATGAGTCTTAAAATGCATGACTATCCGGCATTTGCGTTGGCATTTGACGAAGTTGTGAAGTTAAAGCTGGCTGACGTTGATTTGGAACAGAAAATCTATTCCGACGGCGAATTGACAGAAGCAGAATTGTCATTGGAATTTGCCGAGTCACTGCAAAATGCCGCAACCTGGGGACAAGAATTTCCTGAGCCGGTTTTTGATGGGATATTTGATGTGATTCAGTCGCGTATCGTCGGACAGCGGCATCTTAAATTAGTGCTTAGAAAACCTGCAGGGAATTTAGTTATTGACGCGATTGCGTTTTATGTTGATCAACCGGAAAACTGGTTGGGGTTAAGGCAGATTCGTGCGGCTTATCGCTTGGACATCAATGAGTTCAGGGGCAATCGCAGTGTGCAGTTGATGGTGCAATATCTGGAAAAACTGGCATAAAAAAGGGCGGAAAAACCGCCCTTTTGTTTTACTGCAAAGTCCGCTTATTTTTTCGGTTCAACAGGTACTTCTTTTGCAGGTTCAGCCGCTGGTTTTTCGGCAGCTGGTTCTGCTGGCTTAACAGCTTCTTCAGTTTTAGCTGGTTCGGCGGCAGCAGGCGCTGCTTGTTCAGCCGTCGCAGGTGCCGTTGCTTCAGCTGGTGTTGCTGCGGCAGCATCTGCTGTGGGTTTTTCTTCAGTCAAAGGCACCAAAACTTCAACTTGGGCTTGTTTACGCAAGCCTTCTATGAAAGTTTGCACTTTTTGACGTTGCAGGTACGGTTGTAATTGTTCTTTAACCGCTTCCAGTGGAGGTGGTGTCAGGGCGCGTGAATCTTCTCTTAAGATAATGTGCCAACCGAATTGCGTTTGTACTGGTTCTTTGGTGTATTTGCCTTTTTCTAACTTAGCAACCGCTTCTGAGAATGGTGCAACCATTTGGCTGGCAACAAACCAGCCCAAATCACCGCCATTTTGAGATTCTTTAGCATCCAGTGAATTCTTGTTTGCTAATTTGGAAAAATCAGCGCCCTTATCGAGTTCCGCAATTATTTTTTTGGCTTCTGCTTCTGTTTTAACAAGAATATGACGGGCTTTGAATTCGGTGCCATTTTCAGCGGCAACTTTGGTGTCATACTCGGCTTTGATGTCAGCATCTGTTACTGGATTGGTTTTTAAGTAATCTTGCAGAGCCGCTTGAGATACCAAAGATCTTTTGACATCTTCAATACGGGCAAGCACTTCTGGAGATTTATCCAATTGCTTTTTCAAACCTTCTTGAACAAGTAATTCACGTTGAATCAATTCTTCAATTAATTTTTCTTTTGGAAAGGTTTGACCTTGGCTGCGCTGCGAAATTTCACTCTCTAACTGCTCAAGAGTTGATTTAGCAATATATTTGCCATTTACCGAGGCAACCGCATCAGCTTTATCGACAGCTGGTGCGCTGACACTGCTGGTATCGGTAGATGATTGTTGATTGCAACCGGCAATAAGTGCAGAACCAACGATTAAGAGAGGTATAAACTGTTTTTTCATTTACTAGTTCCTTGAGTTTCTTCTGAGGGTGAGAGAGCATTAATGCCTAAAGCATGAATTTGTTGTTTCATCATGTCGCCAAGCGCGCTGTAAACCAATTGATGACGTTGCACCATGGATTTACCTTCAAACGCTTCAGCCACGATAGTGACATGATAGTGACCACCGCCACTACGGGCGCCGACATGTCCGGCGTGTGCCGCACTGTTATCAATAATTTCAAGAACTGCGGGTTTAAACGCAGCAGTTAACAATTGTTTAATCGATTCGGATGACATTTAAGGAAATACCTTTTTAAAGGGTTTAACAGTTACCGCGGCATAAACACCGGCAGCAACATAAGGATCTGCATCAGCCCATTGTCGGGCCGCCTGCAAACTTTCAAATTCTGCAACCACTAAGCTGCCAGTAAAGCCGGCTTCGGCTGGGTTGTCACTGTCAATAGCAGGATGTGGTCCAGCCAGCACTAAACGACCGGCATCTTGTAATTCTTGTAGTCTTTGCAGATGCGCAGGCCGCGCAGACAGTCTTTTTTGCAAACTATCTGTAATATCTTCGCTGATAATTGCGTACAGCACGATTCTTTACTCCTCTGAATCGGGAATGTATTTATATAAAAAAGCCATTTGTAATACTATAAAAATGACCATCAATGCCGGTACACCAAATGTCTTGAAAGTGACCCATTCTTCAGTGTTGTAGTTGTACATAACGTATAAATTTATAAAGCCAACACTGATAAAAAAACATCCCCAAAGTGTATTTAGGCGTTTCCATATTACATCCGGCAGAGTCAAACTGGCAGACAGCATTCTTTCAATAAAGGGTGTTTTTCCAACGAATTGACTGCCTAAAAATGCCACCCCAAACAACCATTCAATAATCGACAATTTCCATTTGAGAAATTGCTCGTCCCGCAAATACAACGTAGCGCCACCCATTACTAAAATAAGACCCAGAGTAATCCATTGCATGGTTTCAACTTTACGATACTTGATCCATGCATAAGCAACTTGTAGCACCGTGGCAACAATAACGACCGCAGTGGCAACATAAAAGTCATAAAGCTTAAAAGCGATAAAAAATAGCAGTATGGGGATGAATTCAAAAAGTTGTTTCATGATAAAAAAGTTGGTTAATTTAGATAGTTAGGCGTAAACATCAATGCCAGTAATAGCTGACAAATCTTGTTCTTTTATAGAGGAGTGAGCTTCCATTCGATAAGCCAACAACGCTTTTGATGTCCTTGTATCGAGCCCTTCAGATGCACCTTCATTGACGTGCAAAACAACGGAACTCAATATTTTTTTTATTTCATTAGGTGGGGTGGGGGTTTTGTTAGGAGGTTGATTTTGTGAATCGGCTTTACTAACCAGGCCAATATCCTGAACAACAGAATTTTTCGGAGTAAGACGATTGGTTGTATTGGCAGGTAAAGATAAAGATGAACTATGAATTCTCATGACCCTTGCGGAAGGTTACGCAATGTTAACTTGTTGGTATTGTAAAATCTTATCTTTGCAATGTACATGCCCTATAGGTCGATTCTGTTAGAATGCTCGCTATTTTAGGAGATTATCCGTGGATAAAAAAACTCAAACAGAACTAGAAGCGGCTACATTCAGACGCTTGCTCGCCCATTTACAACAGCATCCAGAAGTCCAAAATATAGACATTATGATTCTTGCCGATTTTTGCCGAAACTGCTTAGCTAAATGGTTTACCGCCGAAGCAGTAGAGCAGGGGGTAGATTTGGATTATGAACAAGCCCGGGAGATGGTTTACGGCATGCCTTATAGTGAATGGAAAGATAAATATCAATTAGACGCTACCCCAGAACAATTAGCCGCTTATCAACATAAACAACAAGCACATAAATGATTACAGACAAAGCACAATACGACGCCGTATTTTCCGGCGTTATCGGTCAAGATTATGAAATGCTCAATCTTATTTGTCCGTTAGCGACAGAAATGAGCCGCTTGGTTGGTTTGGCGGTGAGTGATTATCAGCATGAATCGGAAAATACTTTATCCATTGTTGAGTTGGGTGGAGGCACAGGCATCACTACTTTATCGTTATTGAATGCAAAGGCTAACGTTCATATTGTTAGCGTTGACAACGAACCGATCATGCAGAATCAGGCTAAGAACCATTTACAGCAATGGGCTGAGGTTGGAAAACTTGCATTCAGAAGTGAGGATGCTTTAACAGCATTACAAAATCTGCCAACGGCAAGCATTGATATTGTGGCGTCGGCTTATACCTTACACAATTTTTTGGCTGGTTATCGTGAAGCAGTGGTTAACGAAATATTCAGAGTCCTCAAGCCTGGTGGCGCTCTAATTAATGGCGATCGTTATGCGCTTGACGATATATCGGAGCATACACGTCTTGTACAAAAAGAAGTGAGTGCCTATTTCAATGTGTTAACCAACATCAACAGACTGGATTTGTTGGAACATTGGCTAGTGCATTTATTTAGTGATGAATCAGAAAACCATGTCATGCGCGAAACTGTTGCATTAATTCAGTTACGCAATGCTGGATTCTTTGATATTAAGCTGTCTCACAGAAACGAAGTTAACGCACTTGTTACAGCTATTAAACCAAGGACTTAATAAATATGAAGGCTGTTTTTAAAATCCTTTTAATAACTGTCTTTGCAACAGAGCTTAGCGGTTGCTCAAGCTTTGGCAAAGGTCTCGCTGAAGCATTCTTGGAAAAACAGCAATCGGTTGATACCAGAATTTGTGAAGTATGGGGTAAGGCTTTTGGCGGACTCTCGCCATTTTTGACTAATCCGCAAGGAAAAATGAAAGTTCTTATGATTCATGGGGTTGGTGATCATTTGCCAGGATATTCGACACAATTCTTGGAAAAGTTAGCCAAAGAACTGGATTTGCCGGTCATGTCAGCGCAGCATAAAAACATCATGCTGACCAGTCGCGTGGATGCCAGTAAAAACCTTGGTAATCTGCGAGTTAATCGCTTGTTGAGTAAGGACAGAAGCAAGGAATTATTGTTTTATGAGTTAACTTGGTCGGCGATCACAGCAAAACAAAAAGAAGTTCTAGCCTACGATAATTCGGGTGAATATTCCTTTCGCCGGGCCGAAATGAATGACTTAATGAAAAAGTTTTCTAATGATACGGGACCTGATCCCATTATTTATTTAGGAGAAAGTAGAGAAGATATTTTGGTTTCTTTTGCACAAGCGTTTTGCTGGATGACTAAAAGCGACTGGAATAGCTTGCCAAATGATGTAACACAATCCTGTTCATTTAATGACGATGCCGCGGCAAGTAATATTCGCAAAGATCAATATGCTTTTATTTCCCATAGTCTTGGTAGCCGAATCACCATTGATGGAATGCAGCGTATTGCTTCCTTACTAGACCAGCGTGACGTTGAATTTAGACTAGCGTTAAAAGACAAGGAAATCCCAATCTATATGATGTCAAATCAACTGCCTATGCTGCAGATGGGCCGAAAATTACCCGATGTCAGCGGTCAAAAAGCAGCGTATTGCCAGCCGGAAGGTGGAAAATACGAACAACGAATGCTGGCCAAAACGCCGATCATAGCGTTTAGTGATCCGAATGATCTTTTAAGCTATGCAATACCGAATGGTTTTGTAGACAAGTATTTAGATTCCAGGCTTTGCATTGACGTAACCAATATTAATATCAACGTAGCTACAATTTTCGATGCTTTTGGATTAGGAAAAATGGCTAGCCCAATAGATGCGCATGTAGGATACGATGTGGATGACCGAGTTGTTGCATTAGTTGCTAAAGGCATCGGCAACAATAACACCGCTAAAATTGTTAATGACCGTTGTCGCTGGACTGAGACTATAGATTAAAGCTACTTACAAGGTGTGATAACAAGATTCCATACAAAACATATAATAATTTAACATAATATACATTATGCGCAGTTATGACGGTAATAATTAAAACCGCCTTCCGGCATTTGCCTCTACTATTAGTGGTCGAATCGCTTGCACATACGGTTATTTCATGAAGGCTGCATGTTATCTGATAAAGGCATAGAGCTATGCATTTGACTTAGCTTGGGTTTGATAACACCTGTTAGGCTCGTTGATGAATTGCTTTGTAATAATCAGATCATCTCTGATTATTACAAAGCAATAGAAATGCATTTTATGGATAACGTCTTGATTCAGGCTTTAGTTTTAGTCTTAGCCCCCGGTTGTTGGCAACTATGCAGATCAACTGCTATGCTAGCCAAGTTTGAGTCATCAGAGTTTTTATAGAAGTATTTGGGAATTTTTTGTTTTATTTATAACCTAATTTCGGAGTTAACAATATGAAGCACATGATTATCGTAGCAAGTGTCTTATCAACGGCTATTGCTGGAGAAGCAATGGCTGATTGCAACACCTCCCCTACTAAAAATCTAAAGAAAATATTGTCAGGTCAAACGGTCTGCGCAACCAAAGGCAACGGTGACAAATGGCAAGAGGAGCATAACAAAGACGGTACGTTGTGGGATTACAAAAAAGGGCCGAATGACCCGGTCGATCCTAGATCCAAAGTAGGTAGCTGGTCAGTAAATGTGACTGGACAAGCTGCTGCGAAAAAAGAAGAGGTGTGTTATGACTACGCTAACGCCGGCAGATATTGCTATACCTTGCATCAAACTGGTCAGCGTCAATACGATCTATGTACCAATGGTGCGTTAGACGTTAACGCCACATTAAAACCAATAAGTGCGGGTGGTTGTGGTAATTAAAACCTCAATCACTAAATCGACATATCGGCGATGCTACTTCCTCAGCATCGCCATCGCAACACCTCTAAATCAATAGCACTTACGTATTATTCCCAATAAGGAAACTATAAATCAATATTGGCTGCTATTGTCAATAAATAACTATAGTTTTATAGTTAAGTCGTAGTCGATTTCACCCCAATCTTTTTAAAGGATTAACAAAATGAATGCATTCCAAAGAGATATTTTGATTAGTCTGATATTTATCCTCGGTATGTTTGGGTTTATGTCGGGCGAATTTATTGTTTCAACTGTTTTATTTGCAAGTGCGGCGGTATTAAGCAACATATTTTCAAGTCCTAAACTGCACCACTAACCGTTTACCACCTCCTGGTATTGACACAAACATCGACGCTCCCGTCTTGTTTGTTTTATCCCGGTACCTTTTTTTAAGGTCACCGGGATTTTTTTTAACTATTTCCTGAGTTGTGCTTTGCAAATAACAAATTTGGTATTGGTCGCGACTACAGTGCAGTTGCCAAAAAGCGTTTTAAGATCGGCGTGGTAGTTTAAATGCCTATTGCCAATTACCCATAATTCACCACCTTGCCGCAACACGTTTCGGGCTTGCCTAAACATACTTTGTGCAATCTGGTCGCCGACCGAATGCTGTTGATGAAACGGTGGATTGCATAAAATCAAATCAGCCGATTGTTTAGCAAAATCAGTTAAACCATCGCCCACACGAAATGTAGCTTGACGCCCCTGCCCTAAGCCTTGATAAAAATTATCTTGCGCCGACGCTACCGCCATAAATGATTCGTCAACAAAATGAACTGTGGCAGCTGGGTTTTTAGTCGCAGCTATCAACCCGACCACGCCATTACCACATCCCAAATCGACTATATCTCTGACATCTTGATTGACAGGCAAATGCTGCAAAAAAAAGCGCGTACCGATGTCTAGGCTATCTCGAGAGAAAACATTGGCATGGTTGCTGATCGAATAGCTGGTCCCTTCGAGTTGATAACTTACTGGATAAGGATTCGCGGGGATGGTCATTCCGGCATCTGGTTGGGAAAAAATTAGGCGGGCTTTTTTTCTTGCCAACGATGTTGTCGGTGACCCGATTAAGCGTTCTGTTAATTTCCAAATCGATGACGGCAAGTTTTTAATCATACCCGCGATAATAATCTGGCTGGTAAGTGTTAGGTGGGCGCGCAATCGAATTAACTGATCTTCCAATAACGCCAAGGTTTTTGGCGCTTTAATTATCACCAGATTAAAAACACCCTCAAGTGCTTCAAGACTGTTGATCAGCTTGACACTGTTTTCGGGCAAATTATTGATCTGGAGGTTCAATCGAGTTGCTTGTTGTGATAACCAGGTATCGGACATAGCAGAGGGCTGAAAGTCATTTAACGCCACAGCCAGCGCCCCAAAGGTATCATTGACGATTAAGATCCGTGCATCTGCAGATAAGAGTT
>JAUYMX010000566.1 GCA_030699345.1 Methylococcaceae bacterium | reverse complement strand
GGATTTGAGTCCACGCCCTAATTCTTGCATGGCTGAAATCAGGTTCGGGTCGTTAATCAGGTCGCTCATTTTCTCTCCTTGGGGGCGCCGTATTTTACGGCTTTGAAAATAAGCGGTTACACGGATTTATTTACACCCTCATTTAAGAGCGTAAGTGACGACTATTTAAATTAAAGATTCGCAACCATTTAACTATTAGCGGAAGCTGGTTATGTTTGGGAGCGATGCCTACGTCGCGACGTAGGCATCACTACCACCGAAAAAATTAAATCTCCCGCCAATCAAACATGCACATCAATTTTTTGAGACGTTGCAGATTCAATTAAATTCAACGCCGCCTCACCATTAGCTTTTTGAACATCTTGCCCTTTTTTAAGAACCGCGACGTCAATTGCTTCTTTCGTTTCCGCGCTCTTGACTACAGAAGCCAATAAACCTGTTGTTGCGCCGATACCACTTATCGTACTCATGATTTTCTCCAAAAAATTTAACCACAAATAGTTATCGGCTATCCCGAAATTATCTTTAACACCTAGCTCAATCTTTAGCGGCAAAAAACTGCCGCCCAGCAAAAAATGCCTACCCCATCTCTCCGTCAAAAAACTGACCCAACAAAAACACATGAATTTAAACATTAAAATTCAATAAGTTATATTTTATTTTAATTTTGGCATAGAAATGGCTTGGTAGTTTACGACGATTAAACTTTCATTTATTTTCTACCAGGAGACCACCATGGCCGGCATGATAATCAACACAAATCTGGCATCGCTCAACAGCCAACGCATGCTTGATAGAACTAGCAATGACCTAAAAACCTCGATGGAAAGATTGTCATCAGGATTAAGAGTCAACAGCGCCAAAGACGATGCAGCAGGATTAGCGATCAGTAACAGAATGACTTCGCAAATACGCGGCATGACGGTCGCGACAAGAAATGCTAATGATGGCATTTCCTTGGCTCAAACCGCTGAAGCGGCAATGGGAGTACTCACAGACACCATGCAACGGATGCGTGACTTGGCTGTGCAATCAGCTAACGAAGGCGCGGTAACAGGCGCAGATAGAAATAAACTGCAATCAGAATTTAAACAACTCAATGATGAGTTAACTCGAATAGTTACCAGCACCGAGTTTAATGGTAAAAAAATCATCAATGGTAGCTTGGCAGCTGGTTTAGCCATACAAGTAGGCGCGAATACAGCACCTGATAACAGAATACAGGTAAGTATAGAAAATATAGCCACCACTCTAACAAGTGTTACTGCGGCTAGTGTAGGGTCTGCTGCTGCTGCTAATGGTGCTAGAAATGCAATAGATGCAATAGATAAAGCCATAAAAGCGATTGATACCTCTCGAGCTAAATTGGGGGCAGTTCAAAACCGCTTTACCACTACCATTTCTAATTTGCAGTCTTCTATTGAAAATCAATCTGCTGCACGCTCACGAATTACTGATACAGATTTTGCAATGGAAACGGCTAACTTGAGTCGCAACCAGATACTGCAACAGGCTGGCACGGCAATGTTGGCACAGGCTAATCAATCTACCCAATCTGTTCTTAAACTTCTGCAATAAAATCTGCACAGTGAACACTAAGTCCATGCACTACTTAGTTCACAAACAATGCGAGGCAGTGTTTATTAAATCCTATTTACAGACATCATTATGACTACTGATATATTTGTTCAAGTATCCACTACCGGTACATTAAAAACCAATGCCTTTGGTGACAAATACCTATACAACATAAATCGGGACAGCTTTGACAAGATCAGTGCGCAAGCAATATTCGATGCTGAATTTAGTAAATCGCTATTTGAGGAAGACAATCTTAATATCATCGTAGGTACTGATTCGGGCTTACTGCCGAAGTACATTCAACAGCATGGAGTTCCCTCCGGTACGCGCTATATTTTTATTGAACCAGAGCAGATTTTGGAACAATTACATCAACACCAATTGCTTGAAGAACTTCCTTCTGAAATTATTTGCACTACCCCCTCTCAATGGCAAGATCAGGCAAAAACATTCAAAATTAATGAATACGCATATATCAATCGCATCAAATCCTTTAATGCCATTTGCGCCCAGCAAGCTGTTCTCGATGAATATCCGGAACTAAGCTGGCAACTAAGTGAAGCGCTACATATATTGCACTTTGAATGCAGCACAGCCATTGGCTGCGAGACATTTATTGTTCGCCAGCTTGAAAATATTACTGACAACATTTTACCGGTCACATTGCTCGCCAATGCGTATCAAGGTAAAACAGTGATTATTCTTGCAGGCGGGCCATCACTCACGACTGTATTCCCATGGTTACAGGAGAATCGTCACAAACTGGTGGTTTTTTCCGTGTCGCGTATTTCCCGGCAACTTATTGCCGCCGGTATTGAACCTGATTTTGTTTTCTCAGTTGACCCGCATGATGCAAATATTGACGTCAGCAAAGAGATGTTTTTATTTAGTAAAAGAACCATCTTAATTAACGCTTATCACCTACAACCATCATTGCTTAACCAATGGCATGGAAGAAGCCTTTATCTAGGAACCAGATTGCCTTGGCACTCCGATTTCAATATTAATAACTTACGTGGAACTGGACCAACAGTCACTAACTCCGCATTATCAACGGCTCATTATTTTGGCTTTAGCAAAATCCTGCTAGCTGGCTTTGATCTGTGTTTTACAAAAGAAGGTATCACTCACGCACAAGGCAGTGACGAACAGCTGGCAGGACCAAAATACGACACATCACCATTACAGGTTGAAACCTATAACGGCGAATACAGACCCACGGGCCAAGATTACTATGCAGCGCTATTGATCTTGGCAAAACAAGCGCAAGCTATAGCAACCGATCATCGTGAAATCATCAATCTAGCTGCTACTGCAGCGAAAGTTGAGCATATCGCTCACATTCCGACGACAGAAATAATTCTTTCGGACATTCATCAGGTAGAGGGCATAAACCACGTAAAGCAACGCATACCTGAACTAACCGAAGCTGTATTAAGTGCGCATTACCAATCAGTAATTGACGAGTTTCAAATAGCCGCTTTTCAAATACAAGCTATCGAAAAGCTAGCCCAAAAAGCACTCTATATAAATAAGCAGATGTACAACTCGGATGGAAGAATTGAAAATTATAAAGAAAAGCGCGAACTTGATAAGATCGAAAAGCAGCTTAAAACGAAATATCGGAATTACAGCAAACTGGTAAAAAAGTTTGCTGTACGAGATTTTATAAAAATCACCTCCCCTCATGATTCCGACGACTGGGATGCAGAAAAAGCGCAAAGGTTAGGCGACATTTATTATCAGGCTTACCAGTCAGGCGCCAATAAGTTATTGATGTTTATCAATGAGGCTATCTCGCGCACTCAATCCAGACAAGAAGAGCTCAAAATAGAGCCCGACTTTAACTTACTACTCAAACAGTGGAACCAAGATCAAAGCTATCGTAGAGCGACATTTTGGCTCACTAGACATGATTCAGCTCATTTACCAAAAGATACTATCTTGAAGTTACAAGCCATTCAAGAGCAGTTTAACCAAGTACTCACTAACCAAAGCACCACTTTCAAAACAGAACTGACCAAAAGATCCACTCTGCCTCTATTAAAAAGCAAAATAAAACTACTGTTTAAGCACAAAAAGCTCGACGAATTAAAAAACTTGAAAACCGGTTTTATCAATGACGCTAAACATGACAACAAAGAACCTTATCTGTTACTGATTAATGGCTATATTGCAGAACTTGAAAATGATTTTGAAAACGCATTGTCCAATTACAACAACATTATAAATCTGGACAATTCGCCTGTACTTGAAGAGGCTTTACTTAGAGTTGCCTCTATTAGTCTTGAACAGCAAAACCCACAAAATGCCTTTTTGGCAATGAATTGTTTAGCCCAACTGTCCCCTCTTTACCTACCTTATAAGGCAGAGTTAGCAAGGATTCTTGGGGACTTTACGCTGGCAATTGATAGCTACAATGATTACATCAATTTTTTCCCGGAAGACACTCTAAGTAAACTAAAACTGACTGCCTTATATATTGATATAAAGGTTTATGACGCCGCAGAATTGATGTTGGAGTATATTTTAAAAGAAACTCCAAATTTAGAATCGGCAATTAGCTTAAAATGCCGACTTGCCAAGATAAAGGAAGATTAAAAAACACATTAAAATCAATGTCTTATTTATAAGTGAATTCAGCCAACCTTGCCGGAATGACGAATTCGACTTTGAAATTCAAAACCAGCTGATATTTTTAAATTTAACTCCCGCCAAGCTGGCACTGAGTCTATTCGATTTGATAGGCTTGGATAGCTTTTCTGTCATGAGCAAGTAAAGCCGCTTGCTTTTGCAATACCTCTTTCTGAGCTTGCACCAAAGCTATAAATTGCCTGTCAGTCATTTGCATCAACGTCATGATCTTTACGACTGCACCGCGCTCATGACTGGACAATGGCAATCTGCAAAGCTCCTCTAAAATGTCCTGCCGCCTTATCAAGGTTTCGTTCAGTTCATCCCAGTTCTTATTTTCAATAACACTATCAATAAGCTCAACATAACCTTCAAGTTGCTCCAATAGTGCAGCGGTAGAAATCATAATGACCGTTGTTACTGATACATTTCCGGAATAGCATCCCAGGCTTGTTTTATTTCTCGCATCAGTACCTGCACTTCATCAAGTATTTCAGTGTTATTTTGGGCGCTGGCTTCAAATAGCCGAGTATTAATGTATTCATACAAACTCATTAAATTAGCAGCAATGTCGCCGCCTTTCTCTGCGTCTACTCCGTCTATTAAGCCACCAACAATAGCAACCGCCTTCGAAATCTGCACACTTTTTTCTTGAAAATCGCCTCTGCTGATAGCTCCTTTTGCTGCATTGACGCGCATCAAAAAGCCGCTCATTAGCATTTGTATCAACTTATGAGGGGAAGCATCTTCGACCACTGTCTCGGTATGAACAGCGGCATATTTATTGGCATTGTTTCTATAGGCTACAGGTGTCATCTCATACCTCGCTTACTACTTATTAAATTGCGCTAATTGATTAGTTAAAAAACTGCCAGTTGACTGAAACTTACCAACAGCCACATCCATCGCTATAAACTGCTTTAGTAAAGTTTTCTGCACATTATCTAAATGTAATTGAATTGTATCGCTTCTATCACTGAGTGTTTTTAACTGCTTGTTCAGCGATTTTTGTCGAGTATCTAATGGCCCACCTGTTTGAAGATACTGATTTATCTTTGTATTTAAGCGGGTAGCAACACCGTCAGTCGATGAAAACACGTCACTTACCGATGAAAGATTGGCCGCCAAAGCTTTATCAAGCGTTGCCGCATCCAGTGTCATGACTCCATTTTTATCTATGTCGATACCAATGGTTTTTAAAGAATTAAAACTATTTGATGCCGACGTCACTGGTGAACTGGTTTGCTGGCGTAGATCGTTTCGAATGCTACGTAATGTCGAATCACCGACTAACGCGCCATTGCTACCACCAGCGGTACCTGCAAATTTACCTAACTTATCTGTGGTACTGTTAAGCGTGTTGTAAGCCGTAACAAAATCAGAAATCGTTTGTTTAATTGCCGCATTATCCAACTTGATGTCGACATTCACATCTGTACCCGGCACCGCAGACTGCAAATTTAGCGTCACGCCCTGTAATACATCGGACATCACATTACTACTGCGCGTAGCAGCCTGCCCATCTATTAGAATTTTGGCATCTGCTGCTGCCACACCGGTAAAGTTTGTGGTCGTGACAGTATCCAATCGACTTAGTCCAGCATCACCGGAAACGGCCACAGAAAATCCATTAGCTACACCAGTCTCTTTAGCAGTCAACACCAATTTGGATATAGTTCCGGTATTAGTTGCATTATCGACATTGATTATGCTCGCCGTCACACCATTATTGCCTGAAGCTCCATTGATAGCATCACGAATACCTGCCAACGTATTATTGCTGGAGTCGATGGTTAGCGAAAATGGCGTTTTAGTACCGACTGAAAACGTCAACGTACCAGATCCGACCACTTCAGTCGCTCCGGTAAATTCTGTGGTTGCAATAGAATTTTGCGCTTT
Source organism: Methylococcaceae bacterium (assembly GCA_030699345.1). Taxonomy (GTDB): domain Bacteria; phylum Pseudomonadota; class Gammaproteobacteria; order Methylococcales; family Methylomonadaceae; genus JABFRC01. The sequence goes on along the minus strand of JAUYMX010000566.1, from coordinate 1,923 downwards.
AGCCAACTGGGTAACTTGCAAAGTATGCGCGCCAGCAACCGAACCGGCGCTAGCAGTTACCTTTAAAATTGACTCATTTGCAGATGTACCCTGATGGGTTTTAAATAAACTACCGTCTTTAAGCTTTTGAACAGCAGTCTGAAATGTTGACAATGCACTTTTAAGACTACCTAATCCGCTCAGTTGCGCCTTAGCCGCAGTAGTTTGTCGAGTAATGGCATCTTTCTGTGGCTGACCTTCAGCGGCAACCAACTGATTAACAATGCCGTTGATATCCATCCCGCTGCCAACGCCTAATGAAGATGAAATAGCCATTACCCTCTCCCGCTGATATTCAGTAAATTAAGCCCGATCCTGAAGCATGGTGCCTTGATTTCCTTCAAGATCCTGCATTCTTTTAATAAAAGCCAGCATATCCTCGGAAGGAATTTGCCGAACCACATCCCCGCTTTTACTATCCACAATTTTGACCACAACCTTTTTAGTCGAATCATCCACTTGGAATTCCAAATTACGATTAGTCGCCTGCAAGATTGAGTTTCCCTGAGCTGCTGCCGATTTTACCAATTCCAAAGATGTTTCTTTTCTATCCGCTTTTGATGCTGCATTTTGCGAATTCAAGAACTCCTCAGACTTCGTTGCAATCTGCTGATCTTTTGCTGCACCAACAACGGCCGAAGAAGCTTTCGGTTCATTTTGCTTATTTCTCAGAACGGTCACGGGAACAAGCTTAGCTACATTTGTAATTTCACTGTTCATGACACTAACCTTCTCATTTATAAATTCAAAAAGGGAGGCCGCTGCCTCCCTCGATTATTGCCATAATGACTATCTAAGCAAACTAAGCACTGATTGCCCAGACTGATTGGCTTGTGCCAGCATCGCAGTACCAGCTTGTTGCAGAATCTGACTACGACTTAAGTTAGCAGTTTCAGTAGCAAAATCAGTATCAGTAATTCGTGAACGAGCAGCTGATTGATTTTCAATGGAAGACTGCAAGTTAGAAATGGTGGTAGTAAACCGATTTTGAATCGCGCCTAACTTAGCACGTGAAGTATCAATCGATTTTATGGCTGCATCAATTGCATCAATTGCATTTCTAGCACCTGATGCAGTAGCAGCAGACCCTACACTAGCCGAAGTAACAGCTGCCAGAGTACTGGCTAAATTTTCAATACTTACCAGTATCCTGTTATCAGAGGCAGTATTTGCGCCAACTTGTATAGCTAAACCAGATGCCAAGCTACCATTGATGATTTTTTTACCATTAAACTCAGTGCTGGTGACTATTCGACTTAACTCATCATTTAGTTGTTTAAATTCTGATTGCAGCTTATCTCTGTCACTGCCGGTTACCGCGCCATCGTTAGCGGATTGCACGCCTAAGTCACGCATCCTTTGCAACGTATTAGTCAATTCACCCATAGCCGATTCAGCCGTTTGTGCTAATGAAATCCCGTCACTGGCATTTCTTGTGGCAACTGTCATACCGCGTATTTGTGAAGTCATCCGGTTACTAATCGCTAACCCTGCAGCATCGTCTTTGGCTGAGTTAACGCGTAAGCCGGACGATAAGCGCTCCATAGAAGTTGAAAGATTATTGTTAGTTTCGCTCAATCTACGTTGACTGTTGATTGAAGCGATGTTTGTGTTAATTACCATTGCCATGATTTTATCCTCATAAAATACTCAAAAAATACAGTTTGTTTAAAACTGCCCTTTTAAACTCAAAATAGTTATCGGCGTGTCACTGAATTCCTTTAATTATTTTATTAGTTATTTTGTAATCGTCCGTTAAAACCGTATTTTCTGACCGAAAAAAAACGTCATCCTCTACATTTTTTGAAGAGGATAGATCATGACATTATCAGTCCATTGGCTTAGCCACATCACTGCCTGGCAAAGCAGTGGCCTTTCGCAAGC
>JAUYMX010000565.1 GCA_030699345.1 Methylococcaceae bacterium | reverse complement strand
GCTTGCGAAAGGCCACTGCTTTGCCAGGCAGTGATGTGGCTAAGCCAATGGACTGATAATGTCATGATCTATCCTCTTCAAAAAATGTAGAGGATGACGTTTTTTTTCGGTCAGAAAATACGGTTTTAACGGACGATTACCCTACATCTTAACTGAAGCCTTGCCTGCTACTCTAGCACCGGCAAAGACGTCACCGATGCGATGAGCGCGAAAAATAAATCTGGGGATTAGGAACGTTAGCCCTCTCCGAAGGGAGAGGGTTGGGTGAGGGGAATTTAACTGATTGATTTTAATCTCCTCACCCCAACCCTCTCGGCAATTGCTCCTGCATTGCCCGACTACCTGCATCCAGCAGGAGAGGGAGTAAAATAGTTTTACAACTCATTGATTCTAAATTGTAAAAAAGTTGTGTAGATAGCTATGCCTCGGAGAGAACTAGGATTTAGGCAGCAACGCCTCAAACTCTGCTAGCGGCACCGGCTTACTGAATAAATATCCCTGGCACAGGTCGCAGCCGTTGTGTTCCAAAAAGGCGCGTTGCTCTTCGGTTTCCACGCCTTCTGCGATAATTTGCATATCGAGTAAGTTGCTGGTCATGCCAATCAGGGTTTGCACAATGACCGAATCAGTGTGGTTGACGCCGATGTTATGCACAAAACTCCGATCGATCTTGAGTTGATCAAACGGCAAGTGCGTCAGGTAAGACAGTGACGAATAGCCGGTACCAAAATCATCTAATGAAAAGCCGACACCTAGTGCTTTAAGTGCGTGCATTTTTTCGGTGATTTCAGTTTGCTCATTGAGCAACATACTTTCGGTAAGCTCCAGCTTAAGGCGGGAGTGATCAATAGCCGACTTATCCAGAATGTCGGTAATTTGTTTTACAAAGTCGATTTGATGGAACTGATGCGCGCTAACATTGATAGCCAATTGTAAGTGCTGTGTTTGCGGATTGCTTTCCCAGCGCTTAAGTTGCGCGCAGGCAGTTTCCAGCACCCACTGACCGATCGCTAAGATCAACCCGGTTTCTTCCCCTATCGGGATAAAATCCATCGGTAAAATCAGGCCACGCTCTGGATGTTGCCAGCGGATTAATACTTCGGCACCCACAATCTGATCATCATGGGTGATTTGCTGTTGGTAGTAGAGAATGAATTGCTTTTGCTCGAGAGCAACGCGCAAATCGGCTTCCATTGCAGCACGTTCAATGATTACCGCTTGCATCGCCTGATCGAAAAAACACAGGTTATTGCGGCCTCTGTGCTTGGCTTGATACATAGCAATATCGACGTGTCTTAGTAATTCATCTTCCGGCACAACATGGTCGTAAAACATGGTCGCGCCGATGCTGGATGAGCAGCGATAGTCATGGCCGTTAAGTAGAGTCTACTCATTAAATATATCCAATTGATTTATAATGGATAAATGTATATTTTTGGTATAATAGTGCATGAAAAATGAGCCATCATCCCCAAAAAGCGTGCACTTATGATTCGAACCACCAGCTCAACACAACTGACG
>JAUYMX010000564.1 GCA_030699345.1 Methylococcaceae bacterium | reverse complement strand
GGCACCAGCAATGCCGATGAACGCATCAGCTGCTTCAAGCAAAGGATGACTGACGGTGTGGAATGGAACGCTGCAATCTTACAATGCCAATCTAGCGGTAAAATAATTTTTAATTGATTTTTAAAACACCGTGACCACCTGTATGCAGGCTAGGCTTGTATGCAGGTATCTTTCGGCAATATAGGGTCTTGCAATACCGATGATATTTTTTCGGGCTTAATAGGCGCAGGCCTTGAGCCCGGCATTGTTAAAGCCAAGCAACTATTACAGGAATTTCATCGGAGTACAGGAGTTAGTGCAATTTATTGCGCTAACTCCCCCCCATTACCAACCCGGAAAGCGCGGCATTGGGATTATTGTTGATTAGCCTAATACGAAGTGCCGTTGATTTTATCGACTAAAACCACGTTAACCCCAGAGGCAATATAACAGTTGAAGGCATTAAACATCAGGCCTTTTCAGTGTGGCTGTGTTGCTGAGGTTTTGATGGTTACTTGCTTTGGACTGCCCCAACTAAATGACAACTACTTCAATGCTGGTAATAACCGATAGTTTCTTATCCCCGGTTAAAAACTGATCACAATTGGAAGTCATTGCGCACGCAAGTTGCAGGGCGTCAGGCGTGCGTAACGAAGATGAGTGTTTAGCGCGTAACTCGGTTGCGGTGTCGATAACGTTGGCATCTAGTTCGATGATTTCTAAATTAGGCAACCGGAAAAAGCGGTCGTAACAATCCAGCAATTCAGCGTTTTTGGATTTCAACGGCAATACCCGGCATTCCAGAAACGACAATCTTGATACCACTAGTTGGGTTTTAGCTTTCAACGCCTGATTTATCAATAAGCGTGTCCGTTGGCCCTGCTCCTGCTGAGATTCGATCAAATAAATAATGCTGCAAGCATCCAGAAACAACTTCATGGACGATCCCATTCATCGCGTAATGCCTGAAAGCCAGCATCTATTTCCACATCGCTACGCTGACCGATGGGCAGACTTTGTAAAAACTGCAGCATTTCGATATTAACGCTCGGCTCGATAGCTTTATCGGTTTTTGATTCCAAAAATTCGATAAAGTGCAGTACTTCCAACGCCTTATCGGTTGGCAATATTTTGACGTGTTGATAGATGGTTTCTGCAATATTCATTGTTTCTCCAAAACTTACTAAGCAATAATAAATCAGCGCCCGCTTTTTGACGGCCATTCCAACTCAGGCATAGCCAGTTGTCGTTATCGGTAACTCGCAATTTCTTGCGTTGTTGATAGCGATAGGTATTTCACAAAAAAGCCAAATCTTACTTACCTCAAATTTAAAAAATCATCCCAAGGTATAGCAATAATACCAATTTCACCAGTTGAGCTAAGCATGAAATCTGAAAAATAAGAAGTTTCTCGGCTATCAACTATGTAATACCAAACACACCCACCAAAACAAAAACCATAGCTGTTATATCCATTTGGTTGTCGTAGCTTAAAAGGGCTTGTTATCAAACCAAAATGAACTTGATTATTCTGTTTGGTAATCGCATGGCAAACAATTGGATATTTTGTATCTGGTATGTAGGCTTCATCAATCAGGTATTTCCTTAAAATATTTTCATGTATACCTAAGTTAATATCTTTGAATTCTGGTAATGAAGAAACACTCGCTCTAAACAAAATTGAAAGATGAAATAATTTAAATTTAGACTAATTTAGTCCAGTTACCTTGATTTCTGGATTGGGTAATAAATCTGGTAGTTTCTTTTCATCAAACCAAGCTTTTTTAAAGTATTGCTCGTATTTGCTGTTTAATAATTTTTCGCAATCTAAACAGAGGAGATATTCTTTAAGTCCATCTTGTAGGAGATTGTATTTTTTGCCATTCCCTTGATTTTTATCCAAGGATAATTGCCGCATTCTATTCTTTTCGTCCCGAATTGGCTTATACATGAACTTAGGAATAATATGGGATTCTTTTAACTCTCTATCCAATTTACAAAGCTTACAAGCCATATATATCTGAGTCGATAATGTTTATTTATACTAAATATTCTCAAGAATCGTTTTCAAGTCGAACCAGTGTGACCCAACAAAACGAAGATTATATTTCTCCAATGCTAAAGTTATCGAAATACCAACCGAAGCTGAGTCATCACCCGCATCATTCATGATAATTAAGTTTTGAATCGCATTATCATCAGTTTGACGTGCATATTGGTACATTGCCGAACAAACAGGACAAAGTGCAAGGCGATTTTCGATGTAATGACTCTTTACATTTTTAAAACACTGCACGGCTTCAAAATAATAGTCATTGCCCGTTTTAAAAGGCATCTCATTCTGGCAGCACTGACATGCCATTTCTCTATTTTTATTCGTGTATATTGCTCTTAAGTAGGCTTTTGCTTCAGCCTGTACATTGGCAATTCCAGGTTGGATGGAACGTTCTCGCGTGACACTTTCTTTACTGGGCGCATTCTCGCTACGCTCAAGGATACCCTTGCGTCGCCGCTCTGGATTTGGAACAGATTTTTCTGGCTGCTCTATATGTTTTTGTTTTGCTAATAATTCATCGGGTGAAATACCCAACTTATCTAGCTCAGCCCATTTTGAAGCTCGCTCGGCAGATTCAAATCCGAAATCCTGCGCTTTATTGTTTTTAGCTTGGTATTCTTCGCTCAGTTTTCTTGTGTTTTCACCAAATTTAACAGCTGTAAGCCAGCCATTAGTATTATGGAAATGTAAATCTTGATGAAGCGTTTCTAGTGTCAAGTCTGCTGGTTTTAGAAAATTACCCTCCCGATTTGGAAGCCATGCACAATTAGTCAATTGTTTGATAAAAAAAGCTTCCGTCTTTGTTTGTAAATGACTTTTAGCTTGGTTCGGTACGTAATGGGCTGTTAGCTGTTCAGATTTGGCGCGACAAACAGTATTCCAAACAACACGACTAAGAGGTAAATTATTTTTATAGAGGGGGAGTTCTCCAAGATATTCAGGTGATCCCTTACTATGCCACCATTGGCCGTTATTGGGATTTAGAGCATTAATGTAAAAGTCTTTGTCTTGTGTATTTTTTGTTTTCCGACCTGATTGCCGAACAAAGTCAGATTGCATTGCAGTAGCATCGTGACTTTTTATCTCAATCCTATCCATTACACCAAGAGCTATTGCAAAATCAGTAAAATTAGGAATAACAAAGCGATAAGTCTCTAAAAGTTCGCTTTTATATTTTTCAAGCTTAAAAGTGTTCTGATTAAATAAATCCTTTAGACCGGTATCAGAAAATGGCTTATCAATATAAATGTCATTTGGCTTATGCCAATTAATTTTTCCATCCCTTGATTTTGCAAGTAAAAATGTTTTGTTTTTGAATAGCGCAATATTTGAAATTGGATCTTTAAACCAATATTCGAAGAACAACTTTATGTCGATCCAGTAGGCATCTGGAGTTGGTTCTGGACGCTTTTCATATTCCCCTAATTTCAGTTTTATAACCTGTTTGCTATCGAATGGTAAAACACCGCTTTTTTCCAGAAAGAGCTTGGCAAGTCTTTTTTGTTCATCTGATCTACCGATTGCATATACCCAATTTTTTACAATTAATGCATCAACTGGCGCAGAAATTCCTTCAGCCGGAGGGAAAAATGCTAGTGAAGGAATTACATGGTCATCACCTTGCTCGGTCGATACTCTGATGATCTTGGTATTCCCAACGGATATAGTTTGTTTATTGTTACTGCAAGCTTCACCTAATAATGCATAGAAGCTTATGAGCCATTTATCATCTTTCTTTTTTATCCAGGTATTTATTCGTTCCAAATCACATTTATACAAAGAATTTATTGTATTGACGAGCTCATGCCAGCCCCATTCTTTAATGCCCAAGCTTTCAAGAAACTTATCTTCCCGTTGGTTTTTCTGAGGCGGATTCGCCACCCACATTGGTCTTTCGTAATCATTATCAAGAAGAAACACAAGATCCTCATCTGAAATGACGTCAGAAATAGTTGTGGGCCCTTTGAAAATTTCATAAGACGAATCGTGCCCACCCTGTTTCATCGGAGTAAGCACCTCCTCGTCAAATACATCAACAATCGCTGTGCGGATCGGCTCATAGAAGTCGGAAAGATTGTCCGACGGATTTGGCAATACGGCTAAAAAACTGACCGTTAATAAATCCTGATCTCGAATAGCTGAAAGCGATTCTACGATTAGTTCAGCGAGGCCATCACGTAATTGATGATTGGCCTGGCAGTCCCGCACACTATCTCTTGCCACTGTTGACGCAAAGGGGGCATGAAGATGGAAACGTAAGTTGGATGTCTCTTTTTCAGCTGGGAAATAAATAGAAACTTGACCGTGCTGTAATGGCACGATTTTCCAGCTTATTTTCTCAGTTTTTTTGTTTGATTCTTCAACCAGACTATAGGCAATTGCGATAGAGCAAGTTTTCGGATTGCTATTGTCATCGGCAATTTCAACTGTTTTTTGGAAGTGCAGCCAATGGGAAATTGTTTCATTTCCATCTGGGTGAAGAGCGCGAATTTCGATACGTCCATCTTTTTGATCAATGCGCTGCTGCGAACCCTTGGAACCATCAGGAAGCATGTATTCTATTTTCCGGATGTGGTTCAAAAACAGAAGGGTATTGTCACCTAAAGCGCGAAGTCCTTTTTCTATTTCCTGTAATGCAGTTTTTGCTGGCTTCTTGGGATTATCAAATGGAAATTTAAAGCGGGTTTGGCTTGTTTGCGATTGTTCAACTCCCTCGGTTTCCGGCACCACTAAGTCGCGAATACGGAAATGGAAGTCGCCGGAGTGAATTTCGGGGGTATTGGTGTAAGCAAATACCGCTTTGAATCCAACGCCAAATTTGCCGATACTGGTTTCGTCGTCGCGTTTGGTGCTGTTGCCAATGCTGGTAATGGATTCAACATCTTTGAGTTCGAATAGTCTTTTACCGTTGTGGACAAATTCAACGGCTGAATCAGTTAAATCGAACTTTACTTCAGTTGCTTCAGGGTCTTCTGCGTTTTGAAGAAGTTCGTAGATGAAATGAGCGTTGTCGGGGTAAAGCTCAGTCAATAAGCGATTTATACCTTCATCAAAACCGTTCTCACGGTTAGACTCAACCCATTTCAGACGCTTTTGTTTTAATGCTTCTAATTCTGTACTCATTGTTTTTCCTCAACCATCAATATCCCAAATACCACCACTTCAGCCAATATATCCGCTTGCTTGGTCGCCTGTTCCAATTGCTCAACATGTTGCCGAAAATCCCGATGGGCAGTTTCGATTTGCGAGAGTTTCATTCGTTGTATTTTGTCGTTACTGTTGGCTTCCAGTTGGTCTTTCAATGCAGCGATACGAGCATCATGCGTGGTTTGCAGGGAAGCCAATCGAGATTGGACGTGCTGTTGAACCTGTTCAATATGGGCGGCGCGATTGTCCAGCCATTGGCGATAGTGGTGTTTTTCTAGTTCATTTTCTTCGCTTGCCGAAATGATCGGTGTCTCGGTTTGCGTTTGTTGCGCGGATTCCAACACCTCTAAAAACTGGGCGGTCAATTGTGGATTGGTCGTCAATGGCTGGAAGGTAAAGTCTTCTTTAAGGCCTTTTTTCTGCCAGCGGTAAATCGCATAAGGATAGCGACCGGTCAGCACAATGTCAGTTTGCACGCGTAGGTTACACAGCAACGGTGTGACTGATTCCACCGGCAGTGCAGCTTGTTGAGCCAATGGATGGGTGGGGGTAATAAACATCAGATCATGGCGATCGGCAGCGGTATCCTGATCAAAGGTCAGCGGCAAATAAGGGTCGTTGCCTTTCAGCCAGCGTTGCCAGTGTTGAGCAGCTTCGCCATTAAGTTTCAGGCTTAGGAATTGATTTAACAGCTTTTCACGGATGTCCTGACCGAGTTGCAAGGTGGCCATCGATTTTTGACCCAGTGAGGCCGGTATATTTGTCGCGCCCAGGGTTTGCAGATAGCGACCAACGAGGTTGGCCAGCATGGTTTGCGATAACCAGAAACTTGAGGCTTGGCGGATGAGGTCTTGATCGTGTTGGGGCTGGGTTAGTCCGAACAGTTTACTTTGTTCCTGTTCCATGCGAGCTTGCTCCTGCACGAGGCGAATTTCGTTGTCGGACAATTGTTGCAGGCGTGCAGCCTGTTCTTCCTCGGTAAGGTTAAAGTCGTCGGCGATGTTCTGAATTTCCTGTGTTAGTTTGCCGAGGATTTCCTCGCTAGCACCCAAAGCTTGCTCAAAAACACCAATTCGCAATAGGCAGCGTTCGTAAATTTCCGCATCGACTGTGCCGGGTGTTATGAAGTTGTAAATCACCACTGATAGACTTTTTTGCCCATAACGGTCGATACGGCCTATACGTTGTTCGACGCGCATTGGGTTCCAAGGCAAGTCGTAGTTGACCATGCCGTCGCAGAACTGGTAATCCAGACCTTCGCAACCCACTTCCGATGACAGCAACACGTCCAGTGCATTGGCGTCTTCTTTGGGCAGGCTAAAGCGGTTTCGCAGTTCGCGGCGTTCCTCATCGGCGACTTTGCCGTGGATCAAGCCGACACGAATATGTTCACATTTCAGGTTTTCAGCCAGATATTCCCAGGTATGACGGAAGCAACTGAACACCAGTAACTTGTTATTTTCAAGCTGCTGTTTGTCGCGGATGACTTTGAGAAAGGCTTGTAACTTGGGGTCGGGGCCGTTGGCGATGCGTTGGGCACTTTGAATCAAAGTATCAACTTCGAAACGGAAGTCGGCGAAAAGCTGACTGACAGTGTCCAAATCACTGTCGTCATCCAGTTCGCTTAATTCCAGTTGCGACAAATGGCGATTGAGGATGTCTTTTAATAACGGCGCTAAACCGAACACGCTGCTGGCGATTTGCCGTCGGATAGTCGACAGCATGAATTTTAGATTTTGATTACCGTGTCGGTATGCCAACATTCGGGCTAATACGTCCAGTAAGTCTGCATGCAGTGCGGCTTGTTCTGCGGTAAATTCGACGCTAACGGTTTCCGGTTTGCGGGTGGTGAAATTGCCAATGTCCCGCCGCCGGGTACGGTTGATAAAAGGCGAGAAGGTGTAAAGCATTTCCAATTGGCCGACCACCGTCAGGCGGATTTCCGGGGTATCGTCGTCACTGAGCAATAAATCTATGATTTGTTGGGTGCGCGGGTCGTTTTGCAAAACTCCGCGTCCCCAGGTTGTAGCTAAGGCATCATTTAAACATTCAAACACTTGCTCTTTCCAATTTAGTTGCGCCGAGCGGGCGGCAGCAATAGCTGTATTCAGCGATGGATTCGGTTCGGCCATTGCGTCAAAGTCTTTGCGACTGGTAATTACATCTGGGCGCAATAGCTGCAGCAGATTGTAAAGATCGTTACTGCCTAGTTGTATCGGGGTTGCGGACATTAACACCACGGCTTCAGCGTTGTCGCAAAAATAACGCACGGCGCGGTGCGCCCAGGTATCAGTATTGCGGATGGCGTGAGCTTCATCGACGATGACTAAATCAAAAATCGGCGATGGATCGAGATCAAGTAAGCCTAATTGCTTTTTTCGGCCTTGTTGTTTGCCGTGTAGTAAGCCTTCATCCAGTAATGAATAAGGCAAAATGACCCGCGAATATTGTTGAGGCCAAACGCCGTCGAGATGGGTTTCATCGATGCAGTAGCGCAACGAGGCACCATCCAGATGTTCGAAACGTTCATCAAAGCGCTTCATTTCGTTTTGCCATTTGCGTTCTGCTACCAGGGGTTTTGGGCAAATAACCAGAACCGATTTAAGCTCGCGACGCGCTTGCAACTCTTTAAGTATCAATCCGGCTTCGATGGTTTTACCGACACCTACTTCGTCAGCAATCAGAATACGGGGGCGGTCGGCTTGGATCAGCTTCAGCACGGGACGGAACTGATAGGGAATGAAATTGATGCGGGATGCGAACAAAGAATACAAATGCCGGGTGCTGGGATGACGTAGTTGCAGCGCAGTCATCGCGGCATGCAATGTATTCGGGGTGACTGGCGTTTTGGTTACGATTTCGGCAATGGGCTCAATCTGCGACTCGTAATAAGTTGCGATAGCACCGTCATGAAAGACTTGGTAGCGGTTTTCGGTATCGCTGGTCAGGACGCCGGTAATCGCCCCCGTTTTGTTTGGATCGGCTTTCAGGCGCACTATGTCGCCGGGTTTAAAGCCGCTTTCCACTCTGGACAAGATCACAGCGTTTACCGGCTGACTTTCTATAACGGCAAGCTTGTGCAGCAAATTTTTCTTTGCTTTCTTGATACTCTCGAGAGAGTGGCTATCCGCACCGAAAGCTTGCAGTAGTCTCTCAATAGTGTCGATGTCTCGATAGCTAACGTCATCCGGTAAACCACCAGCTGGAGCATGTGCCCAACGATTGCGAATGGATTGTGCTTCTTTGAGCCAGTTTCTAGCTTCTCGGTAATCGTCCGTTAAAACCGTATTTTCTGACCGAAAAAAAACGTCATCCTCTACATTTTTTGAAGAGGATAGATCATGACATTATCAGTCCATTGGCTTAGCCACATCACTGCCTGGCAAAGCAGTGGCCTTTCGCAAGC
>JAUYMX010000560.1 GCA_030699345.1 Methylococcaceae bacterium | reverse complement strand
CATCAATCCCGCTGGCAGGATCGTAAACAACGCCACCTGTTAATCTAATTAACATACTGTTTCCTCGCGTAAAGCGTGTTCAATCGCATTCAACACGTCCGCCGTACTGGGCAAACCGGAATCTCTTAATTTTTTCAAACGGATAGCCACCACGTTATCCATACGATAAGCATGACCGGCGTGATCGATACCCGGCGTACCAACAGGGATAAATACATCCGGTTCCTTAGAAAAGGTCATACCGGAGCGACCAACAACTACCAATGGTAAGTCGGTCGCAGGAGGCACAGCATTTATATTAAAGGCATGCACCCAAACCAGGGCATCAGCTTCACCGCTGTCCAGCAGCAGGTTAGTGTCATTTAAAAATGGGTCATACTCAGGATAACCCCGACTAAAACGGGTACGCGCCGGGTAACCGGTCGTCCATCCACAAACCTGGTTGGCAGTCTGGTCGCCTTCTTTGCCCGCTAAAGGCAAACCGGAACAGCGTGCGTTTCTATCATTAATATCTTTGATCAATTCCGACAGCGTTTGTACGGTCAGTTCTGCCTGACGATATGCCAGGGCGCCTGCCGCCCATGTCACTACACCGTAGGTTGCTGATTTAAGTTTCTCGGCCAAAATTTGCAAATCGGCCACGGCAATGCCGCCAACTGATGTCGCACGAATCGGCAAGCCTTTAACTAACGCTCTAAGTACCGCAATCACTTCCGGCAAATCTTCTGTTGCCGATTCTAAAACTTGGGCTTTTTGTCCATTGGGTGACGTTGAAGCATTACCGGACGGTGCTTTGCCCAAATAAATCACTTCGCGTGCGCTGGTATCCTGCACAAACATTGCTTCTTTGTTCCAGAGATAGCGCTCGAAAAAACGCGGCGCAAAGGCTTCCAGATCCGTGCCCACTATTAACAACAAATCACAACGATTTTTAACCTCAGCCAGCGTGGTATTCATCCAACCGGAATCCTGCAATGCCAAAAAGTTGTTTCGGGCACCGGTAAAATTGATGTTATCTACCACAGCACCGCTACGATCAGCCAATGCCAGCAACGCGCGCATGCCGTTAACATCAGTTGCACAGCCGCCGATTACCGGCAGTTTGGTATTTTTTAGCAATTCTGCAGCCTTAGCCACAGCTGCTTCCAGACTGACTTCCTTGCCACCCACTCGGGCACTGGTGTCAGTAATGGCTTGTTCGAATGCAGGTGTATTCACCGCACAGCCATTTTCAATCACTTTCAGCGATACACTGTCAACCCGGATGGTTAAATCATCCGTGCCGATACCGCAAAAAGGACTCGGTACTTCTGTTATGTCAGTCACACGCTATCCTCTTGGTTTAATACCTAAACTATTAAGTCTCGAACTTGAACAAATAATGCCCTGCAAGACCCAATCCAACTACGCGCCGGGCTGCAACCCGTTTTGTGGGCGACATTCTAACCTGAATTATTGGCGTTAACACTGTTTTCGCCACTACAATGCCGCATCTTCAATTACACCTACTTACCTGCCAAGAATCTTATTCTTAGCTTATATAAAGGCCAATCATGATCTTAAAAAAGCTTATCCACTCGATTCTTTTACTGTTGTTTTTGCTGACCCTTTCAGCACCAAAAGCAGAAGAAGATAACTTACGCTCCTTTATACCCGGCAGTTATCAGCAAATATTAGCCGACACCAACAACCAACCCTTTATGTTGGTGATTTGGTCAATCACTTGCCCTTCGTGCCTAAAAGATATGACCTTGATTAATGAGCTACGCCAAGCACATCCAGATTTTAAAATAATTATGCTGGCCGCCGACGACGTATCTGCCAAGCCGCAAGTTGTATCCATCTTGAAAAAAAGCACGCTAAACACCTTGGAAAATTGGGTTTACGCGGACGAAAACACCCAAAAACTGCAATATGAAATCGATCCAAAATGGTATGGCGAGCTACCCAGAACCTATTTTTTCGATTCAACACATAAGCGAGAAGGCGTTAGTGGCGTGCTATCAAGACAAGATTACGAAACGCGACTGGCTAAACTTAAGAACTAACTTCGGCTGCGATTTTTGACTCTGCTTTAACAACTTACGTTAAAATGCCCCACGTTTTTAATCTGCAGGGTGTACTTTAATGTTGAAAAAAATCTTGTCTCCACTTATCACCGTCGGTTTGCTTACCGCCTGTGCCACCAGCCCTACCGGAAGAAGCCAACTGATTTTTTTACCCGATGCCCAGATTAACCAAATGGGCTTGCAGGCTTTTGAAGATCTAAAAAAAGAAAAACCCATCAGCACCAATGCCCGTTACAACCAGGTTGCCAACTGTATTGCTCAAGCGATTACCCAGCCTTTAGGTGGGGCATGGGAAGTGGTCGTTTTTGAAGATAAAACCCCTAACGCCTTCGCCCTGCCCGGCAACAAGATCGGCATTCACACTGGTATGCTGACTTTAGTCGACAATCAAGATCAACTAGCCGCTGTTATTGGCCATGAAATAGGCCACGTATTGGCCAAGCACAGCAATGAAAGAGCCTCGCAAGAAATGGCCGTCAACCAAGGCATGGGCATTGTCCAAGCTGTCAGCCAGCCGCAAACCGCCTTGGGCCAAACCGCCATCGGTTTACTGGGTGTCGGCGCGCAATACGGCATATTAATGCCTTACAGCCGCACACATGAAAGCGAAGCCGATACGATCGGCATTGATTTAATGGCAAAATCAGGCTTTGATCCCAGACAAAGCATTACGTTGTGGCAAAAAATGGATCAAGCCTCACAAGGCCAACAGCCAATAGAATTTATGTCCACGCATCCATCTCATGGCACGCGTATACAACAACTCGAACAACACTTGCCTCAAGCTATGAACTTTTACCAGCAAGCACAAGCTGCAGGTAGACAACCGCACTGTTCTCAATAATGACACCAAACCTGAAACACCTGCATCCCTATCCATTTGAGAAGCTGGCGCAACTCAAACAAGGGCACGTGCCACCTGCTGAGTTACCGCATATTGCTTTGTCCATGGGGGAACCGACTCATGCTACCCCGCATTTGATTCAGGAAGCATTACTGGAACACTTGCATGGACTATCTAACTACCCGACCACCAAAGGTATTCCCGAATTAAGATCGGCGATTGCCGCTTGGCTAGGCAAGCGCTTCCAGATTCCAACGACTAGCATAAATCCTGAAACGCAGGTATTGCCAGTCAACGGCACCCGCGAAGCCTTGTTTTCATTCGCGCAGTGTGTAATTGACTCGACCGCCTCGAGCAATCGTCCTGTCGTCATCATGCCAAACCCCTTCTACCAAATTTATGAAGGCGCGGCATTACTGGCAGGAGCAGAACCTTACTATCTGAATACTCTGGAAGATTCCGGTTACTTACCTGATTTTGATGCCGTACCGGAACAAATCTGGCAGCGCTGTCAGCTCATTTATATCTGTTCCCCCGGCAATCCGACAGGCGCTGTAATGAGCCAAGGAGATCATGAAAAACTGATTAGTCTGGCTGAAAAACATGACTTCATCATTGCTTCGGATGAATGCTATAGCGAACTTTACGATGACGAAGTCAACCCGCCGGTCGGTTTACTGCAAAGCGCTTATGCACTGGGCAATACCGCATTCAAACGCTGCGTGGTATTCCATAGCTTGTCCAAACGCTCCAATGCACCGGGCCTGCGCTCGGGTTTTGTGGCGGGTGATGCCGATATTCTGCAAGCTTATTTTCAATACCGCACTTATCACGGCTGCGCAATGCCCTTGCCTACTCAACATGCCAGCATCCGCGCCTGGCAAGATGAGCGGCACGTACAAGAAAATCGCCGTTTATACCGGGAAAAATTTACCGCCTTTATCAAAATTCTCAGTGATGTTTGCGCCATCAGCAAGCCAGCTGCCAGTTTCTATATTTGGTTGAAAACACCGATTACTGACACCGAATTCGCCCAGCAGCTGTTTGCTCAATACAACATTACTGTATTGCCGGGCAGTTACTTATCCCGTGATTTTGCCGAGCTAAATCCCGGCCAAAACCATGTCCGAATCGCGTTGGTCGCGCCGCTGGAAGACTGCATAGAAGCCGCCCAACGCATAAAACTATTTCTTAACTCTCTGTAAAAAAACCATGTCACAACTTGAAAAAATTATTAACGAAGCCTTTGAACAACGCGCAGATATTACCCCAAGCAGCGTTTCCGCAGAAATCCGCGATGCAGTAAACGAAGCCATTAACCTGCTTGATAGCGGTAAAGCCCGCGTTGCCGAAAGAATAAACGGCGATTGGACAACTAACCAATGGTTAAAAAAAGCCGTGTTATTGTCATTCAGAATCAACGAAAACCGCTTGATGGATGGCGGCAATACGCGTTATTACGACAAAGTAGAATGCAAATACTCTAATTATTCAGAAGAAGACTTTGCCAAAGCAGGCGTGCGCGTAGTGCCCAATGCCGTCGCTCGCCGCGGTTCTTACATCGCTCCCGGCGCCATCCTGATGCCTTCTTATGTCAACATTGGCGCTTATGTAGATAGCGGC
Source organism: Methylococcaceae bacterium (assembly GCA_030699345.1). Classification (GTDB taxonomy): domain Bacteria; phylum Pseudomonadota; class Gammaproteobacteria; order Methylococcales; family Methylomonadaceae; genus JABFRC01. The sequence continues at coordinate 9,315 of JAUYMX010000560.1, read as the reverse complement.
ACTATGGTCGATACCTGGGTTACCGTCGGCTCTTGCGCGCAAATTGGTAAAAATGTGCATCTTTCCGGCGGCGTCGGCATTGGCGGTGTATTAGAACCATTACAAGCGGGTCCGACCATCATAGGTGACAACTGCTTTATCGGCGCACGTTCCGAAATCGTTGAAGGCGTCATCGTCGAAGACGGCAGTGTTATTTCCATGGGTGTTTACATCGGCCAAAGCACTAAAATCTTCAACCGGTTGACTGGTGAAGTCAGCTATGGCCGCATTCCTGCAGGCTCAGTCGTGGTGTCAGGCAACCTGCCTTCAGCTGACGGCAGTTACAGTCTGTATTGCGCAGTAATCATCAAGCAAGTGGATGAAAGAACCCGCAGCAAAACCGGCATCAACGAATTGTTAAGGGATTAAAATTTGCAGGTCTGCGAGATATTTTGAATTCTCGCAGACCCTACCAGCCCAAACTTAGCAGTCAACGTCAACCTCTAACTTTTTCGCCCTTCTGTGATCCGACCTAAAATTTTATTGCGCCTGATCCATATCCAATGGGTTTTGGTATTTCATGGCCTGGACGAAATCGTCTTAAAAACGCATTTATTTCGCCCGATACGTTATTTAGCCATTTTTTCGCCTTACTACTGGTTAAAGCGCGAATCAGAACCACGCGCCGTCAGAATCAGGCATGTGCTGGAAGACTTGGGGCCTATTTATGTCAAATTTGGCCAAGCCTTATCAACCCGCAAAGATTTGCTCCCGGAAGACATTGCTGACGAACTGGTTAAACTTCAAGACCGCGTCCCACCCTTCCCCAATGAAGTCGCCCGCAACATCATTGAAAAAGAACTCGGCATATCGATTAGCGAGGCCTTTGCAGAATTCAGCACAGAGCCCCTTGCCTCAGCATCTGTCGCCCAAGTCCACACTGCAACGCTGCATAGTGGCGAAAGCGTTATCGTTAAAGTCGTTAGGCCGGACATTGAAGAACGCATTCGCTCCGATATTGGCTTGCTTTACGAATTAGCACGTTTCGCGGAAAGATTCTGGAGCGATGCCCGGCGCCTACGCCCCATGGAAGTTGTTGCCGAATTTGAAAAAACTACCCTGGATGAACTTGACCTAGTCAGAGAAGCAGGCAATGCCGCCAAATTACGCCGCAACTTTGAAAAATCCGACATCATTTACATCCCCGAAGTTCACTGGCCATTGACCCGCGAAAGGGTAATGGTGATGGAACGCATCCACGGCGTACCGGTCGGCGACATCGATAAGTTAAAAGCCGGTGGGGCAGATTTCAAATTACTGGCTGAACGCGGCGTAGAAATCTTCTTTACCCAAGTATTTCGCGACAACTTCTTCCATGCCGACATGCATCCAGGCAATATTTTTGTCGATCTGCCTGGAAAATATATTGCCGTTGATTTTGGCATTGTCGGCTCGCTGTCGCTATCTGATCAGCATTATCTGGCGGAAAACTTCCTGGCTTTTTTCAACAGGGATTATCGTAAAGTTGCGGAAATGCATGTTGAGTCCGGATGGGTTGCCGAATCTACCCGCATTGAAGAATTCGAATCCGCTATTCGCAGCGTTTGTGAACCGATTTTTGAAAAACCATTAAAAGATATTTCTTTTGGTCAGTTACTTTTGCGTTTATTCCAAACTGCTCGGCGCTTTGATATGAACGTACAACCGCAATTGGTATTACTGCAAAAAACCCTGCTCAACATTGAAGGCTTAGGCCGTCAGCTTTATCCCGACCTGGATTTATGGCAAACCGCCAAGCCGTTCCTGGAAAAATGGTTTCATGAACGCATGGGGCCCAAAGCCAAGCTTGATAAATTTATCAAACAATTTCCCGAACTGACCGAACAATTACCGGAAATTCCAGGTTTGTTATTTAAAGCACTGGATAATGCAACCTATGCCCGGCGACAATCGGAAGCACAGCACCGGGAATTGATCCTAATGCGCGAACAAATCAACAGTAATAACCGCATCAGCCGTTGGACTATGCTGCTTAGTGCAGCGTTGATCAGCGCGGCAATTTGGTTTCAATGACATCACCCACAACAAGAAAAATCAGGAGCAAACACTATGTCAATTAAACGTATGGTCGATCTGGATTTATCAGGCAAACGCGTGTTAATTCGCCAGGATTTAAATGTGCCGGTCAAAAATGGTCAAGTCACTAGCGACCTTCGTATTCAAGCCAGCCTACCCACTATTGAAACTGCCTTGGCAAAAGGCGCAGCCGTAATTTTGCTATCGCATTTAGGCAGACCGGTTGAAGGGCAATATGACGAAGAATCATCGTTAAAACCTGTCGCTGAGCGCTTAGCAAGCTTGCTGGGCAAACCGGTCAGACTGGAAAAAGACTGGATCAACGGCATTGCAATTCAACCCGGTGAAGTCGTTCTTTGCGAAAACGTGCGTTTTAATGCTGGAGAGGGCAAAAACAGCGATGAGTTAGGCAAAAAAATGGCCGCCCTCTGCGACGTATTTGTTATGGATGCCTTTGGCACTGCACACAGAGCCCAAGCTTCTACCCATAGTGTCGCCAAGTTCGCGCCGATTGCTTGCGCAGGCCCATTATTAGCCAGCGAATTAGATGCGCTGGGCAAAGCATTGGAAACCCCTGCCAGACCATTGGTGGCTATCGTCGGCGGCTCCAAAGTCTCAACCAAACTGACAGTATTAAAATCTCTATCCGAAAAAGTCGATCAATTGATTGTCGGGGGTGGCATTGCCAATACCTTTATCGCTGCAGCGGGATTTCCGGTTGGAAAATCATTATACGAACCCGATCTGCTGGAAAACGCACGTGAATTGATTGCCGCGGCAAAAAGCAACGGTTCAGATATTCCCATTCCGGTTGATGTCGTTTGCGCAAAGGAATTTTCAGACACCGCAGTGGCAACCGTCAAAAATGTTGCTGATGTTGAAGCCGATGACATGATCATGGACATTGGTCCGGAAACCGCCAAGCAATATGCCGAAATTTTAAAAACCGCCGGTACTATCGTCTGGAACGGTCCGGTCGGCGTCTTTGAAATTGATCAATTTGGTAACGGTACTTTGGCATTAGCCACAGCGATTGCAGAAAGCCCGGCTTTCTCAATTGCCGGCGGTGGCGACACCCTGGCCGCTATCGACAAATACGGTATTAACGATAAAGTATCTTATACATCGACCGGTGGCGGCGCCTTTTTGGAATTTCTGGAGGGCAAGGATTTACCGGCAGTTTCTGTGTTAAAATCACAAAGTTAGCTACATATTGCCGGGATATAATCTATCCCGGCCCTTGATAAAACCACCTAAATTTAGGAAAAAAAATGGCCAGAGTCACAATTGAAGATTGCTTGGATAATGATGAAAATCGATTCAAATTGGTTTTATTAGCCAGCGAAAGAGCCCGCCAACTGCAACATGGAGCCACTGAATTTTTACCGCGTGGTAAAGATAAAGACACCGTTCTGGCATTACGCGAAATTGCTGCGGGACATGTCACTCCAGATAACATTGCTCAGTTGCATCGCATTCCCGACAACCAACCTCGGGACCGTGATCAAGAACAATTGCATCTGCAATTAACCACTTTCTAAATCGCCAACCTTGCTATGTCCCTGATAGCCGAGATTCTGGAAACCGAACGCCCCCAAGATAAATTGGTACAGCGTTTGCGTGAATCCCTGTCCGGTTATCTGGATTTAGCGCAAGTTAATGACTGTATTCGAGCTTACGAGTTTGGCGCCAGTGCTCACGCTGGGCAATTTAGAAAAACCGGGGAAGCTTATATCTGCCACCCTGTATCCGTTGCCATCATCCTGTCAGACATGCATATGGATGCCAGCGGCATTATGGCCGCTCTGTTGCATGATGTTGTTGAAGATACGCTCATCAGCAAAGACGAACTGGCAGAGCAATTCAACCTAGAAGTTGCCGAATTGGTTGATGGTGTCACCAAGCTTACCCAAATTGACAATAAATCACACGCCGAAGCCCAAGCGGAAAATGTCCGTAAAATGTTTATGGCCATGGCCAAAGATTTACGCGTCATTATCGTAAAACTGGCTGACCGGCTGCATAACATGCAAACACTGGATGTGATGGCGCCAGCTAAAAAGCGGCGAATTGCACGTGAAACATTAGACATTTACGCCCCCATTGCCAATCGTTTAGGCATGCGCAGCATTCAACAGAAGCTGGAGTCTTTAAGTCTCTCTGCAATGTATCCGATGCGCTATGCGGTCATTAAAAAGGCCATCAAGAAAGCCCGCGGCAATCGCCGGGAAATCGTCCAAACCATTGAAAGTTCAATAAAAAACCGCCTACAAGAAGCTGACCTGACTTGCGAAGTGGTCGGTAGAGAGAAAAACATTTACAGCATTTATAAAAAAATGCTCAGTAAAAACAACTCACTGGCGGATGTCTTTGATGTCTATGCGTTCAGAATCTTATGCGAAAACGTGGATACCTGTTACCGCACTCTGGGTGTCATGCATAACTTGTACAAACCTATCCCGGGACGCTTCAAAGATTATATTGCCCTACCCAAAGCTAACGGCTATCAGTCATTGCATTCCATTCTGATGGGGCCTTTTGGCGTACCGATAGAAATTCAAATCCGCACTTACGACATGCACCGCATGTCAGAATCGGGTATTGCTGCACACTGGTTATATAAATCAGATGATGAAAAAGCGCCAAAATTTCAAGATCGAGCCAATGAATGGCTGACAGACTTGCTGGAAATTCAAAAATCAGCAGGCGATTCGCTGGAATTTATTGAAAATCTTAAAGTCGATTTATTTCCCCAAGAAGTGTTCGTGTTTACTCCTAACGGCGAAATTATCAAGTTACCGCGCGGCGCTACCATTGTCGATTTTGCCTATGCCGTTCATACCGACTTGGGCAACGCCTGTGTGTCCGCCAGAATCGACAAACAATTAGTGCCGCTGCAAAGTAAATTAGAAAACGGCGTCACGGTGGAAATTGTCACAGCACCCTGGGCGAGGCCCAATCCTTTATGGCTCAATTATGTTATTACCGCCAAAGCCCGCTCAGGCATTCGTAATTACCTTAAGCACTTTAAGCAACAAGAAGCCATTAGCTTAGGCCAGCGATTACTGGAAAAAGAACTACAAGCTCTGCATATCCACCTGGACAATATTGACGAAGCAAAAATAAATATCATGCTCAAGTCTTTATCTATGAGCTCGCTGGATGAGTTACTTGAAGATATTGGGCTCGGTAATAAAATGCCGCTGTTAATTGCCAAACGCTTAACTCAAGAAGATGTCACTGCGGCTGTTAAACTGGATGATCACGAAGCCACGCATAAAACGCCTTTGATAATTAAAGGCACAGAAGGCATGGTTATCACACTGGCAAAATGTTGTCGGCCTATTCCGGGCGATTCGATTATTGGCTTTTTCAATCCCGGCAAAGGCATAGTTGTTCATCATCATGAATGCCGTAACCGCAATGTCGATAGAAAAAAACAAAACAACTGGCTGGACGTGGAATGGTCACCCGATGTTACCGGCGACTTTTCTGCAGAACTTCGCATCAGTGTTCTCAATGAGCGCGGTTCTTTGGCTACAATCGCCTCAACTATCTCCAATCTTGATTCAAACATCGAAAACGTCACCGTAGTTGATCAGGATGATCGCATCTGCGTAGATTTAATTACCCTGACGGTTAAAGACCGTATCCATCTGGCAAAAATAATTCGTCGATTAACAGAATTAGCGATTGTGTTAAAAATTACTCGAGTTAAAGCTTAAAAATACGCTTAACCCTCCGTTTTAAAAGCCTAACTCAACATAGCTTTCTTAAATAAACCACACACTTGATCAATACAGAGCAGCCATGACCAAAGAAATCATTTACACCAGCAACGCCCCCGAAGCCATCGGTACTTACTCACAAGCGATAAAAGTCGGCCGCAGCGTCTATTTATCAGGCCAAATCCCCTTGATACCCGCCACAATGGTATTGGTTGAAGGTGACATTGCAGCGCAAATTACCCAAGTTTTTGACAATTTACAGGCTGTTGCTGTTGCCGCTGGTGGCAGCTTCGCAGACATCGTCAAACTGAATGTGTTTTTAACTGATTTAGCGGATTTTCCAGTCGTCAATGAAATCATGGGCAATTATTTTCAACAGCCTTATCCTGCGCGTGCAGCGATCGGAGTTGCCGCGTTACCTAAAGGCGCAGCGGTAGAAATGGATGCGATCATGCATCTGGAACCCCAGGAATATCCACTTTAACCAGCACCTCCGCAGGTTTGGTACTGAGCGCTCAAAAAAGCCCGGTCTCATAGTTAGTTAAGCCATTCATGGTTCGACAGAGCTCTCCACTAACGGCTTAACGCCAACTAACTTCAATTAACTCAAAACTTGCCCGTCAATGTCCGCAGCAAACAATCTGACCAAACCGGTTGCGACACTGACGGGCATTGGCGCCCAAACCGCTCATCGCCTGGAAAAACTGGGTATCCGCGTCATTCAGGATCTGCTGTTCCATCTTCCGCATCGTTACGAAGACCGGACCCATATCACGCCCATCGGCGCACTGACTGCAGGCATGAGCGCCTTGATAAAAGGCACTATCGAATTTACCGATATGTTGCCCAAAGGGCGCAGCAGTTTGATATGTCGAATCAGTGACGGCACCGGCTTTATCTCGTTAAAGTTTTTCCACTATACCGCCAGCCAGCATAATCTCTTCAAACCTGGCACCGTCATCAGCTGCTTTGCTGAAGCGCGTTTCGGCTATGCCGGGCTGGAAATGGTACATCCTGAATACAAAATCCTCAGCGACCCTGATCAGGTAATTACAGATTCACGACTAACGCCAGTTTATCCATTAACCGACGGCCTCAATCAACAGCTGCTACGTAAAGCCGTTAAACAAGCGCTGACTTTGTGTATTGATGACTTGGCGGATTGGATACCGGCATCGGTATTGACTCAGTACAACTACCCTAACCTGAGCGAGGCTATACAGACCCTGCATGCGCCAGATGAATCTATTTCGGTGGCCGCTTTGCAAAATGGCCGGGTACCGGCGTTAAAGCGTCTGGCGTTTGAAGAGCTACTGGCACATCACTTAACCTTGCGGCAAACTCGACATAAAACCAGGGCATGGCAAGCACCCGTATTTACAGCCAACCCGAGCAGCAGTGCGAATTTTCTTAACACCCTGCCCTTTACCTTAACCGGCGCGCAACAGCGGGTTATCGCCGAGATTGCAACTGATTTCCAGCAAGCTCATCCGATGATGCGTTTAGTGCAAGGCGACGTTGGCTCCGGTAAAACAGTGGTAGCAGCCTATGCGGCGATGCTGGCTTTAACCGCAGGCTATCAAGTAGCGGTGATGGCGCCGACCGAATTACTGGCTGAACAGCATTTTAGAAACTTCAGCGGATGGTTTGAAAATTTTCAGACGCAAGTGCTATTTCTTACCGGCAACATTAAAGGCAATGCCCGTAAAAATGCATTGCAAGCACTGGCCGATGGTAGTGCCGGTATTATTATCGGCACCCATGCGCTGTTTCAGGAAGCAGTCACTTTTCATCGTTTGGGACTAATCATCATTGATGAGCAACACCGTTTTGGCGTACATCAACGCATGGCACTCAGGGAAAAAGGCCAACAAGGCAGTGTCAGGCCACATCAACTGGTAATGACCGCTACGCCAATTCCGCGCACCTTGGCGATGCTGCAATACTCCGATCTGGATATTTCCATTATTGATGAACTACCGCCGGGCAGACAGCCCGTGGTTACCAGTGTTATCCCTAATGAACGCCGCGAAGAAGTGATCGACCGTATCGACAGCTGGGTCGCTAAGAAAAAGCAAGTCTATTGGGTTTGTACACTCATTGAGGAATCTGAAGTTTTACAATGCCAAGCCGCCGAAAAAACGGCTGATTATTTAATGCAGGCGTTACCGAATGTCCGAGTCGGCTTGATTCATGGCCGTATGAAAACCGCCGAAAAAGATGCCATCATGCAGGCCTTTAAACAACACACCCTTGATTTACTGGTCGCTACCACTGTGATTGAAGTGGGCGTTGACGTCCCCAATGCCGGTTTAATGATCATCGAAAATCCTGAACGTTTAGGATTATCGCAACGGCACCAATTACGCGGCCGTGTTGGCCGAGGTAGCGACGCCAGCTTCTGCCTGTTAATGTACCAATCGCCGTTATCAGATACCGCACGCCACCGGCTGGGCGTATTAAGGGACAGTAGCGACGGCTTTGTGATTGCTGAAAAAGACCTTGAGCTGCGCGGCCCCGGCGAAGTCATGGGTACCCGTCAAACCGGGCAGATGCAGTTTAAAATAGCCGACTTAGCGCGCGACTTGGACTTACTGGATGCCGTAAGCCAAATCGGCGAACAATTTTTTATCGACTCACCGCAGGCAATCCAGCCCTTAATCGACCGCTGGATCGGCCATGCCACCGAATACTCCGAGGTTTAACTGCGCTTTGACCACAAAAAGTTACTTATTCACCCAGGAACCTAACTGGCGCGAAAACCGCACCGGCATTCGTCACACACTACCTATTGCTGTGCAATCGTGGACTTATGAAACAGGCTCGTTGACTGAACGCCTACGTAGCATTTATGGCAATAATGTCGCCGTCAACGTTTTATTTAATCATTGGCAAACGCCGTATTTAAGTGAACGCCGCTTACTTAACCAGCCCGAGCACCGTTATTGTTTAATTCGTGAGGTACTGCTGCATGCAAACGACAAGCCGCTGATAATGGCCAGAACCATCATTCCCCGTGACACTATTAAAATCGCCCAAAGCAACCTGTCCCACCTAGGTAACCGGCCGTTGGGTGAAATCATTTTTTCTTATCCTAAACTGCAGCGCTTGGCGTTAAATATCAGCTTGGCTACCCTAAACACATGGAGTAGTCCAGCGGTCAGCCAGGGACAAATCAATCAACCCCTATGGGGTAGACGAACGGTTTACTCCATCGCTCAAAGGCAAATGCTGGTCAGCGAATTCTTTTTGCCGGAATTACTAAATACCTTCTGAGGAAAATACTAACTAAATGGGAAGCTAATCTGTAATAGCGCGCCCCGCTCAATAAACAGGTACCAGGAGCCTTGATTAATTTAGCTCGGATAACGGACGATATTAGCTCAGAGTATTTAAATATCCTGATTAGCTAGATACTTCAGCCAAGCCCAGGTTATGGGCGTAGACTGACTGGAAGCTAACCCAAGAGGAGTGTGTTATGTCGATCAATCGCATTCAGTTTCAACCAGGACTATCGATGCCTGACTTTCTC
>JAUYMX010000557.1 GCA_030699345.1 Methylococcaceae bacterium | reverse complement strand
AGTGCAAACAGTCAGAGGATTTGGCTATCGGTTTTCATTGTTGGATTTAGGTTCTACCGTTGACGTCACTTAGGATGTTGTTTTTGGGATATAAAAATTATGGAAGTTTGGCAAAAAGAGATAATTAACGCACTCCTACTGTTGTTAGTGGTATCAATTGTCGGTGTATCCACCGGCTTGTTTTTGCCGTTAATGTTGTTGCTGACACTTTATTTCTTAATCTACCAACTTTATCAAATTAACCGTTTTGAACATTGGATCAAAACCGGCGGCCGAGGCAAATATCCAAAAATCAAAGGTATTTGGGAGGAAATTTATTTCCACGTTTATCGCCTCCGCAAAAATGAACGACGCCGTAAAAAAAAGCTAAGCAAAATAATCGATCAGTTTCGGCAATCCACTGAAGCTCTGCCTGATGCGGCAGTAGTATTGGGTGAGAATGATGAAATCCAGTGGACCAATAAAGCCGCAAGAGATGTGTTTGGTTTACAGCAAACCGACCGGGGGCAGCGCATTCCCAATCTGATTCGCTTCCCGGAGTTTATTGAATATTTAAGGGTAAAAAATTATAGCGAAGTGGTTTTTTTACCCTCACCGGTTAATAAACGCATCACGCTGGAAGTCCGAATTGTCAACTATGGCGCGGGCTTGCGTCTGTTGTTGGCTAAGGATGTCACGCAAGTCAGAATAATCGAAAACATGCGCAAGGATTTTGTTGCGAATGTCTCGCATGAGCTTAGAACGCCATTAACGGTGCTAAGAGGTTATCTGGAAACCTTACAAGATATTGATGAGGGCCAATCGCCACTATTGACCGCGTCCTTACAACAAATGCAAGGACAAACCGAGCGCATGCAACATCTTGTCGATGATCTGCTGCTATTAACTCGATTGGAGACGCAACAAAGAAAAACAGTGTGCGTAAACGTGCCTTCGTTGTTGAATCAAATTTGTAACGAAGGTGATGCATTGGCGGAAATTGGTAACCGCATTCAATTAACGTTGTTGACTGATGTTCATATCATGGGCGATGAACATGAATTGCGTAGTGCCTTTACCAACCTATTAGAGAATGCCTTGAAATACTCACCAGAAGAAGCAGTTGTTAAGGTGAGTTGGTATCGCTCGGAAACCGAGGTTGTTCTTGATGTTATTGATGTGGGCGAAGGTATTACTTCTGCAGACATTCCCCGCATTACCGAACGATTTTACCGAGCCGAAGTTAAGCGCGACAAAAAAATCAGCGGCACTGGATTAGGTCTGGCGATTGTTAAACATGTCTTGATGCGTCATGACGGTAAATTGCATATCACCAGTGAATTGGGTAAAGGCAGTAGTTTTAGTTGTCGTTTTCCGAGCAAAAAGATTTGTAATTAGGTACCGCAAAAAGTGGTCTTTTTGTTTCTAGCGTCAGTTATTGTGCGTTTTATCCGGCAAGTAGTGCCTGTTTTAACTGTAAATGCGTGGTTTCTTTACAACCTTTTGTTGCATGAAAGCAAATGCCGTGTAAAAATTCCTATGCCAGTAAATACAAGGCATTGGGGCTATTGTGAAGATCTTATACGGATTGTTTCAGTTAAAAACACCCCATGTGTTGTCTTGATAGTCAAAAAAATCAATAGGCTGTAATAGTAACTTCTATTAAAATCTAACCCCGTAGGGAGTCGAAAGTTAGTTTGTTAAGTAGATTTCCCATTCCCATTTTTATTTCGCTCATGAGGACCTTAACATGATCAA
>JAUYMX010000514.1 GCA_030699345.1 Methylococcaceae bacterium | reverse complement strand
TGCCGTGTCCGCAGTTATCTGTCTACTTGTCGGAAAAACAATGTTTCGGCCACTCAGGCGTTAAATCTCCTTTTCGACGGCAAGCTGCCAGATTTTATGACGTAACTGTTGCCACGCGAATTGACGCTGAATAGTTACCATTTTTCCAACTCCGCAACGTGTCTGATGGGAACTTCTAAACATTGCACTCAGCTTTTTCAGTTTGACAGTGGGCTTCAAATTTTTCCGTTCGTGCTGAGCCCAGTCGAAACCGGCGGCCTAGCTTAATAAAGTAGGTTTCGGCGCTTTAGCCGCTGCAGCGCTTGATTTTTTAGGCTTTCTCGCCTCAAAAACCACTACGCTACGCGCGTGAACTTGCTGTATTTCCGCCTGTACAGGGCGCTGGCGTTTGTACTCTATGATGTCATTTGGTGACGGTTCGGCGGTATCAATCGCCAAATACCAGTATCGTTGCGGGATCTCAGGAAGCTGCACTTCAATACCTTGTTCGGACATATTTAGAACGATATGCACATCCTCCTCGGTAGTCGTACTGCCTGCGAGTGTAAAAGCCAGTACTTGCGCCGACTCATCAGCCCAGAGCGGCTCATTTAACTGCAAGCCATGCCAGGTAACATCGGGTATGCCGTCTGTAAACTCCGGTCGGCCCGTCAAAAAGCGCGAACGGGTTAAGCAAGGGTGGCGATGACGAAACGCGATTAGCTCACGCACGAAACGAATCATGTCGCGATTGGCTTCGGCCAGTCGCCAATCTAGCCAGGAAATCTCATTATTTTGACACCAGGCGTTATTGTTACCATGTTGGGTATTTAAAAATTCATCCCCCGCCAAAAACATCGGCACACCCTGGCTAAGAAACAAAATGGCCATAAAGTTGCGTGCCTGGCGCTGGCGCAGTGCCAATATGTAAGAATCGGTAGTTTCGCCTTCGAAGCCGCAATTCCAGCTTAAGTTTTGATCGGTGCCATCACGGTTATCTTCGCCGTTAGCCAGGTTGTGTTTGCCGTTGTAACTGACAAGATCCCAAAGCGTGAAGCCGTCATGACAGGTGATGAAGTTGATACTGCTGGTCGGTAAGCGATGTTTGTCAGCATACAAATCGCTGCTGCCTGCCATGCAGGTAGCAACATCTCGCACTAAGCCGTGATCGCCACGAATAAAACGCCTGATGACATCGCGATAGCGGCCGTTCCACTCCGACCAACGCGAACCGGGAAAAGAACCCACTTGATACAGCCCGGTAGCATCCCAGGCCTCGGCGATAACCGGGGTGTTCGCCAAGACATGCGATAACTCGATACTCCAAGGCAATGACGGATTGGCTAGCACTGCGCCGTCTTCGCCCCGCGAAAACACGCTGGCAAGGTCGAAACGAAAACCATCTACACGCATGGTTTTCACCCAGTATTCCAAGCAATACACCAATAAATGCGTTACCAGCGGGTGATTACAGTTGATGGTATTGCCGCAACCGGTGAAATCGCGGAAATGCGCGCCATCGTGATGATAAAAGATGTCATCCGCCAAGGCCTTAAAGTGTATCGTTGGTCCATCAACGCCACCTTCGCTGGTGTGATTAAACACCACGTCCAAAATAACACCCAAATCAGCCGCATGCAGCGCTTCAACAAGTTCTTGAAATTCGCGCACCGGCTCGGGCGTTGCGCAAAAATGCGGATGCGGTGCGTAAAAGCCATAAGGACTGTAGCCCCAATAATTTTTATTACCGCGTGCAATTACCCCTTCAGGCGCATCTTGTTCATCGAAAGCCATCACGGGGAGCAGCTCGACATGCGTGATACCCAGTTCTTTAAGATAAGGTATCTTTTCAATCAAACCAGCGAAGCGACCCGGCTGTTGAGTGCCGGAAGATGGATGCTGTGTGTAGCCGCCGACATGGACTTCATAAATAACGGCACCATCCAACGGTTTGGGCGTAAACGTTGTATCGAACCATTCATAATGGGTATCTGTGACAATCCCGCGCAAGCCGTTGGTTGGAGAAATCGGTTGGCCGCGATCCCAGCCTTCATCACTAACCGCACGCGCCCACGGATCAAGCACCTCCCACCAAGCGCCGTCCCGCTTTTGCACGTGCCAATTGTAATAGGTACCCACAGGCAATTTCTCAACGAACACATGCCACGAGAAAAAAGTCCGCTGTGTGTTCGGATCCAGTTCAATCACTTGGAACGGTTTGGTGCTGGTAGCGGTTTTGTACAGCAGTAATTCAATGTTGACAGCATCGTAGCTATACACAGAAAAATTTGCGCCTTCCTTACTCCAGGTTGCCCCGCCGGGAAGCCGGTTGCCAATACGGGTACGAAAACGTGCAGTTGTCGCTATCATGCTTTATCCCCTTGGTTTAATCTTGATTTGTTTCGCGGCCTTATAGTAGCCCGAATAGGCAAAAACCGTCCCACTTCAATGCTTAAAAATCTACGTTTGAAATAACTATGCAAGCCGCAGCTGCGCTAAAGAAGCCACTCTTTGGCCCCCGCTTATCTCTGGAACAATAATCAACTCAAGCACAGTGACTGCTGACAGATCGATACGGTAATCTTCTGTTTCAGAGCTTGCGCCCAACGGACTAAAGTTCCACTGCTGGCGCACGATTTCCTGGAATGTCTGTCCACCATCCGCTGACCAGCGCAATACATACTCTTGTGTACGCTCAACCTCGGTTTCCAAAAAACTCAGCAAGATTCTGTTTAGCTGTTGCGGATGTATGAAGATAAGCCTGATCGTTTGCTTGCCTGGCCCAGCAGCACGCCAACCCGAGCTCTGCCCGGGCAACAATGCCGATTCAATAGGATGCGCGGCATCTTCCGAAGTGATTTCCACCTCAGCAAGGGCTTCCACATCCAACCATTCCTGATCAGTAGCCGTAGTGTGTTGTTGATCGGGGGTAATAATTCGCTTACGCATCGATGAAAGCTCCTGGAATTGAACTGAATAAACCTAAACGACTAGGTTTGTATAACGTCATTGCGCCGTAGGCCATTGTATAGCTAGTTTTAGCTGGCATAGGTTATTCATTGAATCCAGCAAGCTTGTCGAAGAATTCACGAAGCTGTGATTTGTAAATATAAAAATTAGGTGAAATTTATTGGCTTCGCCCCTGAAGCTGTTATTGAAAGCTGGTGAAATAAGCCGCGTCGGGCATGCTGTTTCTGCCCGACATTATGGCGACTAAAATGTCGGGCAACGAAAAGCAGTTGCCCGAACTACCCGAACTATTCAGCGATGTTTAGCTTTGATGAGTTGAGGCAATTAACATTCGCCCGGTTAAACTCTATCGAAGTACTCCTTACGGTTACCTCCCCCCCCCAATTCTCTCAACTCTCAGCACACATCAATTACGGCTTGTCAGTGTATGTTCGATAGCGAACAGACTACGTTCGATGTTAACGATAAGCTGAAATCTCATTTAAGGAGATCATTATGAATTTCGCAATCGAACCATTACTTGCTCTGGTCATTGGCATATTAATTTTGCTGGTACCTCGGTTTTTAAATTATTTCGTGGCCGTGTATTTGATTGTCCGAGGTGTTTTAGGACTCATGCACATGTAAATTGCTGGCCCTTACACGACGCCGTGTTAACGGTGATCGCTTTAACGTTGTTTTCAGAATAGGAGTACCATCATGTCAGTAGGCACTATCTTACTTGTCATTCTCATCTTGATGCTTGTTGGCGTCATTCCAACCTGGTCACATAGCCGGAGCTGGGGTTATGGACCCAGCGGCGGTCTCGGGCTGATTTTTATCATCTTATTGATTCTGGTGTTAATGGGCAGAATCTAGCCACAATCTCCAAAGGCTATAGGGCACCGCTCCCACAAAAACGGCTCCTTTCCTGAGCCCGGATTTTATAGAACTTAAAGTCCCTGAATAGTTACGATTTTATAAGCATAAAAAAGCTGTTTCTTGAGAGATTTAGGCAAGTTGTAGGTGCGAATTCATTCGCACGATGCGGATAAATCCGCACCTACCCGGTCTTGCCTAGTCGTCAAAATAGGGAACCTCGAAAAACTCAATACGAACGGTGTCTTAAAAATCAAGGAGTCCCGTTTGTGGTGAGCAAAGCAAGCCCTCTTTCGGCGGCATGGCGTTACCAAGCAACAGACGCTGTTTGAGGCAATTTTTAATTTTATTGCCCGCTTGTAAGTAGTTGATTTTATGTAACTGTTCAGTAAATTTGTGGGAGCGACGCCTACGTCGCGACGTAGGCGTCGCTCCCACAACAGCGGCTCCTTGCCTGAGCCCGGATTTTATAGAACTTAAAGTCCCTGAATAGTTACGATTTTATAAGCATAAAAA
>JAUYMX010000513.1 GCA_030699345.1 Methylococcaceae bacterium | reverse complement strand
GGCGCGGATTCGGCTGCCGAACTGGCTCGTCAAACCGACAAGGCGGCAACGGCTTTGTGCGGCATTAATGCCGACATTTTCGGTTTGATGGAAATTGAAAATAACACCACGGCCTCGCTGAGTTCATTGGTCGCGGCGGCTAACGCTATTAGCGGTTGCGGACCTTTTAACTACGTCAACACCGGCATCATCGGTACCGATGCGATCAAGGTTGGCCTGCTTTACAAAACCTCAACCGTGTCGCCGGTCGGTAGCCATAAATTGCTGACTACCAGCGTTGATGCGCGCTTTATCGACGATAAAAATCGCCCGACGCTGGCGCAAACCTTTAGCCAGACTGCTGGCGGCGAAAAGCTGACGGTTGCGGTTAATCATCTCAAATCGAAAGGTTCGGCCTGTAACGGTGATGCAGATAACAGCGATGGTCAAGGTAACTGCAACCTGACTCGCAAAGATGCGGCAATGGCATTGGTGGATTGGCTGCATAGCGACCCGACCAACAGCGGCGACCCGGATTTTCTAATTATCGGCGACTTGAATAGCTACGCTAAAGAAGACCCGATCAAAGCGATTGAAAATGGTCCTGACGATACTGCCAATACTGTTGACGACTACACCAATCTGGTCAAAGCCTTTGGCGGCGATGCGGCTTATTCTTATGTGTTCGACGGTCAAACCGGTTATCTCGACCATGCGCTGGCAAGTAACGCGCTGCTGCCGCAAGTCACCGGCACCGCTGATTGGCATATCAATGCCGACGAAACGCCGTCCATGGATTATAACGACACCATTAAAGATACCGGAGAGGCTGCTTTTGAAGCAAAACCTGCCGCGCTGCCGCTGTATGCCGTCAATCCGTTCCGTACTTCCGATCATGACCCTGTGATTATCGGTTTGCACTTGGGTGAAACCATCAATATTCTTGAGGGCACGTCTGCCAGAAACACTTTGAGCGGAACGGCAGGTAAAGATCGTCTCACCGGTTTGGGCAGTGCAGACATCTTGACCGGCGGCTTAGGTGTAGATGAGTTCGTCTACATCACCACTGCGGACGGTATCGACTCGATCACTGACTTTAGCTTGGGTGAAGACAAGATTGTGTTGACTGCGTTACTGCAAAGCTTGGGTTATCAAGGCACTGATCCGCTTGCTGATGGCATCGTCAAGTTTGCAGCATCGGGCGCTAATACGATTGTTTATATCGACGCCGACGGCGCAGGTCCTGCTATGCAACGGGCTTTAATCGTGGTTAACAATACCAGCATCGGTAACCTGAACAACGCAGCCAATTTCACTTTCTAAGCTGCTTTACCAACCACTTAAGCGCCGCCTTTCATCATTGGGAGGCGGCTTAGAGACTTTGCTTAAATAGGATTATTGTTATGTTTAAATGTTTAAAAATAGCTGCCACCGTCAGTTTGTGCGGTGCATTGATGATTGCGCCTGCGGCCGAAGCGGCGCTAGTCAATTACAACTTCAGCGGTGCCATCGATTCTGGTGTTCTGGCTGGGGAAACCTATAACGGCAGTTTTGCCTACGACAATGTAACTTTGACTAATTCAGGGTCAGAATTTGTTGATTTGTCGTCGCTGACTTTCAACTTTTTATCTTCAGCTTACAACCTTGCTGATGCCGATTTCACACCAACCGCTGATTTTCTTGACGGCTCATTCCTCGGGGTGAGTTACTCGGTCAGCGGTATCGATCCTTCGTTTGCCTTGGTATCAGCTTTAGGATCAGGCTTACCGGAAGATGTAGCCTATTTTTCTTATCAAACAGTCGCTGGCGATTCAGGTTTCGGTTCTTTAAATGTTGCCGCCGTGCCGGTGCCTGCGGCTAGTTGGTTATTTGGCAGCGGTTTAGCATTGCTGTCATTGGTACGTAGAAAAATCCAAAATAGCTGATTGCATTGTTTTAACCTAAATCAATCAAGCCGGGTAACACCGGCTTTTTTGTATTGGTGTAAAAAAGAGCGCCAACATAAACATGAAATCTCGCAGGTTCGTGAAATCAAAATATCATTTCTGCAACCATTTTCAGTATTCCTAGGCGTCTTTTTGTCACATCAATGTCATAAATCGGCTCTATGCTAGGAAAACTTGGTATTTCTATTAGGTCTATTGAATGTCGTCATCCCTGCAAAGTGAATTGCTCAAAATTCTCGATACAAAACAATTAACCCCACATTTTCAACCGATTATTTCCTTAACTAAAAGAGAAATCATGGGCTATGAGGCCCTAATTCGCGGACCATCGAATAGTCCATTACATAGCCCGTTTAATCTTTTTGAAACCGCTGAACGTTATGATTTAAGTACCCGGCTTGAATTTTTGTGTAGGGAAATTACTATTGATCGCTACGCAAGTCTCAACATCCCCGAAAAATTATTTATCAATGTTACGCCAGCGGTTCTCTTAGAACCGGAATTTAAAACCGGCGAAACGCTTAGGTTTCTCGATCAATATGGCGTTGACCCACGCTCAGTGGTGATCGAATTAACCGAACATCAACCAACCGATGATTACGATTTAATACGCGAAGCGGTCAATCACTACCGAAGCATGGGCTTTGAAATAGCATTGGATGATTTGGGGGCAGGCTATTCGGGATTAAGACTGTGGTCTGAGCTGTTGCCTGAATATGTAAAGATAGATAAACATTTTATCCAGGGCTTGCACGAAGATCCGGTTAAGCTGAATTTTGTGCGTTCCATTCAAGATATTGCCAGCTCACTCAATTGCAATGTCATTGCCGAAGGCATCGAAACCAAAGAAGAATTCATATCGGTAGAAAAACTCGGTATCACTCATGCCCAAGGTTATTATTTTGCCAGGCCCGCGGCGATGCCTTTAGAACTAGTCAACAGCGAATTGTTTGTAACTATACGTAGCGAACAATATCTTCCTGGACAATCAATCACCGCGACAGCTGCGCGTATTATCAAAGCTATCACCCCAATTTCTGCAGATACTCCAATCAACAGTGTTATGGAGTTATTTCAACAAAATAGCGATTTGACCATTTTGCCGCTGGTCGATAACAAAAGAGCGTCCGGCATTATGTATCGGGACAGTTTTCTTTCTAAGCTTTTTTCCAGTCGATATGGGATTGAACTCTATGGAAAAAAACCGATCAGTTCTTTTATAGACCACCTGCCTTTTTTTGTTGATCAAAATACGCCGATTGCCGAAGTCAGTAAAAGTTTGACTTCGGCAATGAGAAACGAGCAGGCCTTTATTATTACCAATAATGGCGAATTCGCAGGAATAGGTACGCTGTTGGATTTACTTGAATATATTACTCAACAGCAGATACATCATGCCAAGCATGCTAATCCACTGACACTGTTGCCCGGCAGCGTTCCATTCAATGACAAAATTAATCAGTTACTTTCCAATAAATCAGTTTTTAGTATTGGTTATTTCGATTTGGACAATTTCAAACCTTTTAACGACGTTTACAGCTACAGTGCCGGTGACGACATTATCAAAGCGGTTGCTAACTTATTGACACAGCAGATACTGCCGGAAGACGGGCAAGTCGGTCATATAGGTGGTGATGATTTTATCGTCATTTTTACCTGTGCCGACTGGTTAGTGCGATGCGAAGCCATTTTGCGTAGCTTTGAGTGCATCGTACCCACTTACTACAAAACCGAAGACGTAAAATCCGGCGGTATTCATGCCGAAGGCAGAAATGGGGAAAAATGTTTTTTTCCGCTGATTAGTCTTTCTGTAGGCTTAATTAGCCCGGAAGCTACTGTCCAGTGCAACTCGCATGTTGAAATTGCCGATTTAGCCTCAGCCGCTAAAAAAATGGCTAAAAAAATACCGGGAAACAGTTTTTTTGTTGAACAGCGTTTGAGTAAAAATCAGCATGACGAAAGCTGCTGCTGTTAGCTGTTTTCAGCTTACCAGCCATGCGGCAAATTCTCATTTAAATGACCGGTAATAACTATCAATAATGACTACACAACCTAAACCAATTTTACCCTCTGAACCCAAAGCCCAGCGTTTTGATCTTAAAGCGCCAGAATGGTATCTCAATCGTGAATTGACCTGGCTGGAGTTTAATAAACGCGTGTTGTGGGAAGCTGAAGATGAGCGCACGCCGTTATTGGAGCGGGTTAAATTTATTGCCATCGTCAGTTCCAATCTGGATGAGTTCTTTATGAAACGGATAGGCGGCCTTAAACAACAGGTCGGTGCCGGGATTAGCGAGTTAAGTGTGGATGGCCGCACGCCGCAGCAGCAAATTACTGAATGCTATGCCGTGGTGCGAGAGCTTGAAGCTAAAAAACAAGAACTATTGACGCAACTTATTGAATTGCTAAAAGAAGAGGGCATTCGCTTTTTGCCTTTTGTTGAGCTTGCTAAAGATCAGCAACAAGCCATGCGTGACCATTATATTCAGAATATTTTTCCGCTGATAACGCCACAGGCAATCGATCCTGCGCACCCTTTCCCGTTCATCTCTAACTTGTCCTTAAATTTACTGACCGGTGTCTGTGAGTCAGAGTCTAGCGATATGACGCTGGTGCGCATTAAAGTGCCGGTCAGTTCCAGCGTGCCGCGTTTTATCCAGGTGGGCAGTGAACACCTTTATATTGGCCTGGCGGATTTGATTACCAATAATCTTGATTTGCTGTTTCCCGGCATGAGGATCGCTTTTTGCGATCAGTTTCGGGTGACCAGAAATGCTATGACTGAGCAAGATGAAGAGCAGGCCGATGACCTGTTGCAAATGATTGAATCAGAATTGCGCGAGCGTAAATTTGCGCCGGTCATTCGCCTGGAAGTGGCGGCAACCATGGCAAAATTGCAAAGCGGTATGCTGGCGGCAGAGTTGGGGCTTAATGAAGAACAGGATGTTTTTGTCGTTGACCAGCGCCTGGCAATGAATGATTTGTTTCAGATTAGCAGCATTGCCAGACCGGATTTGTTCGATCCGCCGCATCATCCGGTCGATCACTCTAAACTGGCCGGCGCGCCGAATATTTTCCACGCCATTCGCGAGCAAGGCTCCATTTTATTGCAACATCCCTATGAATCCTTCGTGACCACGGTCGAACGCTTTGTGAAAGAAGCCAGTCGTGATCCGAATGTGCAAGCGATTAAAATGACGCTTTATCGCACCTCAGCGGGCACCAAGATAGTTCAGTACCTGATTGATGCGGCGTTAAACGGCAAACAGGTGGCGGTTGTCGTTGAGTTGAAAGCGCGTTTTGATGAATCTGCCAATATCAAGTGGGCGCATCGCATGGAAAGCGCCGGTATCCATGTAACTTACGGGGTGGTGGGCTTAAAAACCCACAGTAAAGTGGTTTACGTGGTTAGGCAGGATTATAACGGCCTGCGCCGTTACGCTCACATCGGCACCGGCAACTATCACGCCGGTACCGCGCGGCTTTATACCGATTTAGGCCTGCTGACTTGCGATAAAAAGATCGGTGAAGAGTTAACAGAGTTGTTTAATTACTTAACCACCGGCCTAGTTCCCAAACGTAATTATCAAAACCTGCTGATTGCACCCAATAAATTAAAGTCAAAACTCTTGGAGAAAATCGACAGGGAAATCACTAAGCATACTGAAACATTACCCGGTTTAATCCAGTTCAAAATGAATGCGCTGGAAGATGTGGATATTACCGCAGCACTTTATCGAGCGGCTCAGGCCGGTGTAAAAATCGACCTGATTATTCGTGATACTTGCCGACTAAGGCCTGGCATCGCGGGCGTTTCCGAAAACGTTCGAGTGATCAGCATCGTTGGCCGCTTTCTGGAACACTCGCGCATTTTCTATTTTCAAAATGGCGGGGAGGAAGAATACTTTATCGGTTCAGCCGATTGCATGAAACGTAATCTGGAGAGTCGAGTAGAAGTGGTTACCCCCGTGCAAAAAACCGAATTACAAGCTCTCTTGCGGCAAATATTAACCGTACAACTGACCAATCAGCGCAGTGTTTGGGAAATGCAAGCTGACGGGCACTATATCCAGTTACGACCTAAAGAAAAGCAATTGGGTGTTCAGGAAACGTTTATTAAATTAGCCAATAAGCGTTTTGATGAGGCAAAAACCAGCAAGTCTCATAAAAAGGAAAAAAAGAAATCCGGCGCTAACCGGAATACCGACTAATAAAATTCGGGTTTTCACTACCTAAACCTTGCCCGCATGAAAATGCCTATTTTTAAGGACTAGATAATGCCTACTAATAAATTTGTCATCAGCAAGCCTAAGTCATCAATCACTAAGCTCTCGGAACAGGGCCTGACAAAGCATGATTTTATTGATGATTTCAAACAATATTATGTGCATTTGCTGGGTAGGGATGAAAATTGTCGGTCGCCTTATTATGCCGGGGAAGCTTTATCACAAACGATTCGCGACCGCTTGATGGAGCGCTGGAAAGCCACCCATCAAACGTATAAAAGCAATGACTGCAGACGCGGATATTACCTGTCTATGGAATTTCTTATGGGGCGCATGTTAAGCAACGCCATGCTTAATCTGGGGGTAACCGATACGGTGACTCAAGCCATGTACGATATGGGTATTGAAATTGAAGAATTGATTACCAGTGAGCA
This sequence comes from Methylococcaceae bacterium, assembly GCA_030699345.1. GTDB lineage: Bacteria > Pseudomonadota > Gammaproteobacteria > Methylococcales > Methylomonadaceae > JABFRC01. Next base: position 7,473 of record JAUYMX010000513.1, on the reverse strand, counting down.
AGATGCTGGGCTGGGTAATGGCGGTTTAGGACGGCTCGCCGCTTGTTTCATAGACAGTTGTGCGACTTTGCAATTGCCGGTGATAGGTTACGGATTACGCTATGAGTACGGCATGTTTACCCAGACGATTGTTAACGGCGAACAGGTTGAAAAACCCGACCATTGGCTACGTCATGGGAATGTCTGGGAAATTGAACGTCTGGAATATTCGCACCGAATCAAATTTGGCGGTCGCTCCCAGAAACAGGTAGATGCCAACGGGCAGCAGCGATTTAGCTGGGTAGATACCCATGATGTACTAGCTGTCCCCTTTGATACGCCAGTACCGGGCTATCAGAACGGAACCGTCAATTCACTACGGTTGTGGAAAGCAGTAGCTACCGAAGAGTTTAACCTGGATGAGTTTAATGCCGGTGATTACGCGGAAGCCGTCGCAGAAAAAATTACTGCGGAAAACATCACGATGGTGCTGTATCCCAATGATGCCAATGAAAATGGTAAAGAACTGAGATTACGCCAACAGTATTTTCTGGCTTCCGCCAGTTTGCAAGACGTCACCACACATTGGGTAGGATTACATGGCGAAGACTTTAGCCGGTTTGCTGAAAAAAGCTGTTTCCAGTTAAACGACACCCATCCGAGTATTGCTATTGCCGAACTGATGCGTTTGTTAATCGATATTCATGGCTTAACCTGGGATAAAGCCTGGGCAATTACCAAGACGTCTATGGCCTATACCAATCATACCTTGTTACCCGAGGCACTGGAAAAATGGCCTGTTAAATTGATGCAACGGTTATTGCCACGAATAATGGAGATTATTTTTGAAATCAATGCCCATTTTATGGCGGAGGTTTCTATGCACTGGCCTGCAGATAATGATCGTTTAAACAGAATGTCCATCATAGAAGAAGGTGATGAACAACAGGTAAGAATGGCCCATCTTGCTATCGTCGGCAGTTTTTCGGTGAACGGGGTGGCTCAGTTGCATTCCCAGTTATTGCAACAAGGCTTATTCCGCGACTTTTATGCCTTATGGCCGCATAAATTCAACAATAAAACCAATGGCGTAACGCCAAGGCGTTGGTTAGCCGCCTGTAATCCGGAGTTGGCGAGTCTGATAACCGAAACGATAGGCGAACAATGGGTGACAGATTTAGCACAGTTGAAAAAACTGGAACCCTACGCTGACGATGCTAAATTCCGGCAACGCTGGCGCGCTATCAAGCAGGCCGCAAAACAGCGCATGATCGACTATAAAAAAAGCAAACACGAGTCGGAACTGCATTTGAATGTCGATGCTTTATTTGATGTCCAGGTCAAACGCATTCATGAATATAAGCGTCAGCTGCTCAATGTATTGCATGTTATCCATCTTTATAACCGTATAAAAAAAGGCGACACCGAGCGGGTACCAAGATGTGTATTGATCGGCGGCAAAGCTGCTCCCGGCTATCGCATGGCAAAGAAAACCATCAAATTAATCAATAATGTTGCCCAGGTCATTAACTCAGATCCTGACGTTGGCGATCAATTAACCTTGCTGTTTTTGCCGGATTACCGGGTTTCAGCGATGGAAAAAATATGTCCGGGCGCTGACTTATCTGAACAAATATCTACCGCCGGTAAGGAAGCATCAGGTACCGGCAACATGAAGCTGATGATGAACGGCGCAATCACTATCGGCACCCTGGATGGCGCCAATATTGAAATTCGTGAAGAAGTGGGCGATGAAAACTTTTTTCTGTTTGGCCTGACTGAAGCAGAAATTGAAGCAAGGCGTGATCATTATGATCCGCTCGCAATTATCGACCAGGATGAAGACCTGCAGCAGGTGTTGCATCTTTTGGAGTCAGGCTACTTTAATCAATTTGAACCGGGAATATTTGACGATCTGATTCACTCAATAAAAAGTTCAAATGATCCGTGGATGACCATTGCTGATTTTCGAAGTTACATTGATGCCCAACAGCGCGTTGAAGATGCCTATCGTGATAAAGAGCATTGGACCAAGATGAGTATTTTAAATTGTGCGCATAGCGGCAAGTTTTCTACTGATAGAACAATTAACGAATACAATCGCGATATTTGGCAATTAACACCGCAACCGGTAAAGCATAAATAATTGGTAACTATTCAGTCATTAATCTGAGTGAGGCTATGCGTTTGTTATGTAGGGTGGATAAGCAACGCGCATCCACCGGATTTGCCGGATGCGCTAGCGCTTATCCAGCCTACGCATGACTGCTCGATCAAGAGACTGAATAGTTACAATAATTGTCACTATTCAGCATCAGTTGGTTGCTGTGAAAGTACCCTGTGGGAGCGACGCCTTCGTCGCGACCGAAGGTTTCAAATCGCGACGTGGGCGTCGCTCCCACCCGGTAATACCCTACGGCCGAATAGTTACGAATAATATTTCTGTAACCAACGCCTGTTACAACATACGCATTTAAATGTTTACTACAGGGTGCGATATGCAAATTTTAAGCTTAATGAAACTTGCCGATATTTTTACTGTCGGCAATCTATGCAGCGGCATCCTATCAATTCTGCTGGCTATTGATGGCCATTATGATTTGAGCGCAGCGCTGCTGTTTTTGGCGATGGTGTTTGATGTGTTGGATGGAAAAATAGCCGGTTTACTGCACCAAAAAAACCTGTTTGGCAAACAGATTGATTCCATGTCTGACTTGGTATCGTTTGGCGTAGCCCCTGCATTGTTATATTACGCAATGAGCTCTCCCGGTATTTTGGGTATTGCCGTGGCTTTGTTTTTTGTCTCCTGCGGTATGCTTCGACTGGCGCGTTATAACATCTCTGAAGGGTCGGGTTTCGAGGGCGTGCCCATTACGGTAAATGGCGTTTTGTTTCCAATTCTTTTCTTACTTTTCAGCATATTTCCCGACAGCTTGAATTATTGGCCGCTGGTTTTTTTAATACAGGGTTTCTTGATGATTTCAACGCTGAAAATATCGCGGATATTCTGAGTTTTCGCCTAAGCCTTCTCATTAATAGCAAGGGCAATCGACTACCACTGTTTTCCATTTCGCCGGTGAAATAGTGGCTGCAGCCCTATTTTATTTTCATGCTTCAAAAAATTGAAAGTTAATCGAGCTAACTGTTTAACGGAACCGTCACATTGAAAAGTTAAGCTGACGGTTCCGTAATCAATTTTCTGGTGCAATACATGCAAAATCAAAAACTACCAAAGCTGACGGCGGTGGCCGTCGGTGCATTCAGCGTTACATTGTCGCTCGGTGCGGTTGCAGACGACCATCACGGACAAGAAAAAGGACATGGTCATCACCAGCAAGAACAATCCAATCAAGTGCCTACTTCAGCAGCAGAATGGTTCAAGGTTGGCGAACAAGCTGTTTTGGTGAACAAAAAGGATGTAGCAGAACTGCGTAAGGCCAAAAATGTGATTCTATTCGTCGGTGACGGCATGGGCATATCAACAGTGACTGCGGCGCGGATTTTGGAAGGCCAAATAAACGGGCGCGATGGCGAATTCAACCGTTTGGGTTTTGAGAAGTTTAACAACTTGGCATTCTCGGTTACTGCCAGTGCCAATCAACAAACGTCGGATTCGGCACCGACTGCCACCGCGATGGTCGCGGGCATCAAAACCAATGATGGGGCTATTTCAGTAGATCAAAGTATTCAACGCACCGAAAAAAGCGCAGAAGTAACAGCCGCGAAAAGCGTTAAAACCATTCTGGAGCGTGCCGAAGAACGTGGCATGTCGACCGGTGTTGTAAGCACCGCCCGTTTTACTCATGCGACACCGGCAGTCAATTACGCACATATTGCCAATCGCGATTGGGAAGCCGATAGCAATCTACCGGCTGGCGCCACTGTCAAAGACATTGCCCGTCAATTACTTGAATTTCCATACGGCGATGGCCTGGAAGTCGCATTGGGCGGCGGACGCAGTTACTTTATGCCTAACACCATCAACGACCCCGAATATCCAAGCCAAAAAGGCCGCCGTGCGGACGGCCGCGATCTGACCCAGGAATGGACAGCTAACTACAACAATTCTGATTATATTTGGAACCAAGCGCAGTTTGATGCCATCAATCCTGCCACTACCGATCATTTATTGGGCCTGTTTGAGCGTTCGCACATGCGTTACGAAGCCGATCGTGCTAATGACGGAGCGGGCGAGCCATCCCTGGCGGAGATGACCGACAAAGCTATCAAGATCCTGCAAAAAAACAAAAAGGGCTACTACCTGATGGTTGAAGCCGGCCGTATCGATCACGCTCACCACGCTGGCAATGCTTATCGCGCGTTGACCGATACGGTTGCTCTGTCGGATGCAGTGAAAAAAGCCAAGGAAGTAACTAATGATAAAGACACATTGATTCTGGTTACTGCCGATCATAGCCATGTGTTTACCATTGCCGGTTATCCATCACGCGGTAATGCGATTCTGGGTAAAACTGCAGTGGACGGAGTCGTTGCTAAGGATTCACTGGGTCTGCCTTACACTACGTTGTCATATGCTAACGGCCCAGGCTGGACTGGCGGTTTGCAACGCAAGGAATTCAATCCTGCCAATGAAGGTACTGTATCGGCAGCTTATGCCGGTAGCAAACTACGCCCGGATTTGACTGCGGTAGACACTACCAACCCGAATTACCTGCAGGAAGCAACGGTACCGATGGGTTCAGAAACTCACGCCGGTGAAGATGTTGCCATCTATGCTGACGGTCCAGGCGCTTACCTGGTACGCGGCACCCTGGAACAAAACGTGATTTATCACGTAATGGCTGAAGCGTTAGGTTGGACTAACAAGCGTCGCTAAACGTTTGCTGTACCTCGTCAGGGGCGCTTGTCGCCCCTGATTTTTTTGATCTACCCGCAAGATTGCAGAATCCATGTCCAAAATTATTATCCAAATTTTAATCAAACTGACCGCTCTGGTTGTTTTGACCTTTCTGGCCGCTTGTAGCAGTACCCCAGTTAATCATTCGGCAACTACCAAAATCATCGATTTATCTTCGACAAGCCTGCCCAATGTTGCGGCAGAATTCACGACCACCCGTGAAGGTGAAGAGCATGAACATGAACACGAGCATGAGTCACATGCTGATAACGTCACTTGGCGTTTCTGGCGCGACAGCCAACAGATCACCATTGAAAGACCGCAACTTAGCATGGGCGAATTGTGGCAACGCGATGGTCAATCGGTCATTCATCGCAAACTGTATCATGGTGATAAGCGCGCTATAGAGTTTCAGGATGATGACTTGCGAATGTTAGAAATCACACCCTCCTGGCAAAAACTGGCGCTGTTGTTGGACCCAAAACTGCTTGCGCAACTCACGGCGGGCGGTCTGGAATGGTCGGATGGTTACCCAACGCGTGAATATCAGGGGAAAGTAGCCGAAACACAATGGCATATCATTATGCGTATGGATCTCGGGATGCCGATGTTGATCGAACGCCAGCATGAGGGCTTTTCAGAACGCACCGAACTATTGAATGCCTATGCATTAAGCGCTGCACCTTGGCAGCCGACAGCAACCACCGGCTATGACATTATCGACTTCGCCGACTTAGGCGACAAAGAATACGACCCCTTTGTAATTAAAGTGCAAGCACAAATGGGCCACGACCATCATTAATTAACTGCCAAGGTGGATCTGAAATCACCTAAAGCGGTGATTTCAGATGGGTGAACCTTTTAATTAATCGTATGCTGCCAAAGGATGATGTTTCACATATTGCTGAGCTATCACTTCGGCAACTTTGGGCTCTTCTTCTATTGCTCGTTTAATAGCAAGTTTTGTAGCCTCATAATTCCACTGCTGAATTTTATAGTCATCCTGGGCATCCCAATGAATAAAGACACCCACACAAATAAATACATCTCCCGCTTCCCCCATGGGAATCACACCTTCTTTAACACTATCTGTCACAGCTTTAGCTACGCCTCGCTCCGCTGGTCCAAATATTTGAATTACCTGTTTTTCGTTTTTTATTTCAACCTTATTGAACATTACGGTGTTGGGCTTAGCCATAAGATTGGGTGCCACCAGAGCCAATAAAGCATTATCGCCCCGTTTTTGGTTGGTTAAAGTGATGCAAAATGCTGTTTCTGCGGCGCTTCCACGGGGACCCATGATTAGATCAATATGGGCTAATTCATCACCATCACCTATGAGAGCTTCACCTACCAAGACTTTATCAATTTTTGGCGTTTTCATTTTAAATCCCCTTAATAAGCAGGTAGTATTTTTTATATAAAAAATACGTAAGGGCACCTCGAAAAACCTGTCACATTCATGGTTCGACAAGCTCACCACGAACGTAACAGGTTGATTTATAAGATACCGTTCGCACTGAGCCTGTCGAAGTGCAGGGTTTTTCGAGGTGCCCGTAACTATTCAGTCATTTGATCGAGCCGTCATGCGTAGGCTGGATAAGCGCTAGCGCATCCGGCAAATGCGGTGGATGCGCTAGCGCTTATCCACTCTACACAATAAACGCATAGCCTCACTCAGATTAAAGACTGAATAGTTACAAAAATATATTCTTTTCATGACCACTCCTAACTGAAATACGGTTAATCAGGATAAATATTAATAATTGTTTCGACCTCTTTTTTTAGCCCGATACAGCAATGTTTCGGCTTTTTTATTAAGGAATCAGTAGAGCAGCCATCTAAAGGGAATAAGCTGATGCCGATACTCGCAGATACACACAATTGGTTGTTATTGATCTTGATGGGGATTTGAATGTGTCGATCAGTTTCTACGCAAGGGCGGCAGAATTCTTGGTATCGGCAACAATGACGACTTGTTTTGCATCGTAAACAGAAAAAAAATGGCTGTAAATTCGTGGCAATACCTAAGTAGATCTACGTAGGTATTGCCATCAAGATATGCCAGGCATCACCAGTTTGAAATAAGGTCTTCAAATTCAGACAGCCAATCGGCAAAGCTCGTTATGTAGTTATAGCCGCAGACCGTTTTCAGGGACTTGTTCTTGACGATTTCAACTATCCGTTGCGCACGCTGGTGAGTGTCCAGCACCGGCCCGTAGGGGTTGAAACACATACCAACACTGGTCATAAATACATAGTCGCAGATAAACAAAACATCGCGATAGATGTAAAAAGTAAACCCTTGGGTATGTCCACCAGTATGGTAAGCCTCTATGCCATAGGCAACAAAGTCATCGGTAAAGCGCTGGTCAATATCAAACAATGCCGCTAGACGGTGTTTTGCGTCCAGATTGTGCAGCCACACTTGCGTTCCCCAAAGGTGCCGGTATTGATTGGAAGCCCCCATGAAATGATGATGCGTAAACAAAATTGCGAGGGTGTAAATAAATCCGTGTAACCGCTTATTTTCAAAGCCGTAAAATACGGCGCCCCCAAGGAGAGAAAATGAGCGACCTGATTAACGACCCGAACCTGATTTCAGCCATGCAAGAATTAGGGCGTGGACTCAAATC
>JAUYMX010000508.1 GCA_030699345.1 Methylococcaceae bacterium | reverse complement strand
TTTTTATTATTAAGCCATTGATAAAAAATGAAATTAATTTATTTGCGTTTGCTAATTCTTACTTCTCGAAAATAAAATATTTTCCTCCGTTAAGTTATACCGCAAAGATTCAAAGACCCTAATTGAGGTTTTAAAATCTATCGAATCATTAACGGTTGTCATCCGAAATTGATTCAACGCCAGCAATATCTCCTTATACAACTGTCATCGACATTCGCGCTTACCATCAGATTGCGCTAATTCATCAATCCCCTTTTTTATGAAAATTAACCATCGCGCCGCCAAGATTGCAGAATATTTTGCCCGAAATCCTAAGAAGATTTTAGGGGTGGCTTTGTTTTTCTCGATTCTGGCTGGCTGGGCGACAGCGCAACTTCCGATTCACACCTCGCGCCAGGCGCTCCTTCCTCAGAATACGGCGGTGGCAAATCGCTTTAATCACTTCCTGGAAAATTTTGGCGCCGCCTCGGATTTAATGATTGTCCTAGAGGGCGCGCCACGCAGTGAGCTGGAGTCATTTGCTAACGATTTGGCTGCAAAGCTCCAGGTGGAACCAGAGATAGGGCTGGCGACCTCTCGACTCGACATGGCATTTTTTTTAAACCACGCCTATTTACTAATGCCTCTTGAAGGTTTGGACAAGCTTGCTGATCTGACTAAGCAACCGACGCTCAAGGCCGGGCTGGAAGAAAATCTACGTAAAGCGGTGACTTGGAGCAAAGATCATCCGCAGCTAGGCGGTACAGACACAGACCTGAAAACAGCTGAAGCAGGTTTGAATCTGGTCGGGTTTTTTCTGGAAGAATGGCAACGTTGGTTGTCAGATGAAACGGTTCCTGCTGGTTTAGAGTGGAATCGCCTATTGGTCAAAAGCGGCGCAAGCGGCATGACTGACGGTTACTTTACGTCCCGCGATGGGCGGATGTTGTTTTTATTTGTTCACCCGAAAAACGCTTCTGGGGATTTCCAGAATCTTGAGCCATTCGTCGACAAGGTTAAGCAGGTATCGGCAACATTGACTGAGCAAGTCAAAGCCGCCGGACATGCGCCTCCTGTCGTTGGGCTGACCGGATTACCGGCGATTGAGTACGAGGAATTCATCAACATCCGTAAAGATATTACCTTGGTGATATTTACCTCGGCGGGTCTCATCGCGGCATTGATCCTGCTTGTAGTGCGCAGCGTGCGCTGGGCCGTATTGATTTTTGTCCCAATGGGGCTCGGGGTGCTGTGGAGCTTAGGGCTGGCGCTAATTACTGTTGGGCATCTGACCATCATCACCGCGGCTTTTATTGCCATCCTATTTGGCTTAGGAGCGGACTACGGCATCTTTACCACGTCGCGTATTGACGAGGAACGTCGCACCGGCAAACCCTTGGTGGAAGCTATCGGCGCCGGTATCGGTTCGTCATTTATCGCAGTATTAACCGCAGGTGGCGCATCGCTGTTGATTTTTAGTGCCTTGGCCACCGTTGATTTCCCGGGCTTTTCCGAGTTAGGTGTCGTCGCTGCGAAAGGTGTGCTGATGATATTAATCAGTACCTGGATGGTTCAACCTGCGCTGTATGCTTTATTGCCGCCAAAGCTAAGAGACATCAAACCGCCTGCGTCCTCTGCCACCTTGCAGGCACAGAAAGATGAAACGGGAAAGAAAGGCCGGTTTCCAATGTCGGTCGCGGTGGTTATTGTCCTGCTGGCTTTAATCTGCGCAGTCATCGGTGGAATAAAAGGTTTATCAATCCCGTTCGACTACGATGTGCTGTCTATGCTGCCTAAAGATTCTCAGGCGGCCTATTATCAACGCCGCATGGTGGCAGAGAGCGATTACCAGTCAGAAGTCATTATTTTTACCGCCAAGGATATGAAAGAAGCTCGGCGCATCACCACCGAGGCCGGTAAACTCAAAACCATTGCCCAAGCACAGTCATTGACTAACCTGTTTCCTGAAGACGCGGATGCCCGACTTCACAAAGCCATGAGCTTAAGCGAATCGTTCACCAAGACAGGCTATGACAAACAAGTCGCAGAGCTTGCTCGGGCGGGCTTATCCGCAAAATCATTCGAGTTATTGCAAGCGTTGCTAGAAAACAGCACAGCGATAATTGATGACGCCGAAGAGCAAGCGTTCTCGGCCGGTCATACCACTGTGGTCGAAAGTTTGGAACGAGTGCGCGGACAATTGTCAGCCATTTCCGGCAAGCTTGCGGCAGACGGTGAGCAGGGCAGAGTGCGTAGCGAGAGCTTTTTGCGCGCATTACTGTTTGATGCGGACGCTGGACTCAACATCATAGAAGGCTGGAAACATGCCCAACCGTTGAGCTCGGAACAGTTGCCGCCAGCCTTGCGTGACCGCTTTTTTGGCGCTGACGGTAGCATTGCTATCTACGGCTTCCCGGCAAAAACCGTGTACGATCCCGACAATCTCGATGCACTAATCAATGATGTCTATAGCGTTTCGCCAGAGGCAACAGGTTTCCCAACCACGCATCAAGCGTTTTCCAAGGCCGTGGTTGCAAGCTTTACCAGTGGCACGCAATTGGCCTTAGTGCTTTGCCTACTTTGGGTCATGGCGGCGACACGCAGTGTGCGTGGCTTTGCGCTGGCTGCATTACCATTACTGATAGGCGGAGGCTGGATGCTGGGGCTGATGGCTGTTGGCGGTATTCGATATAATTACGCCAACATTGTCGCCTTGCCGATGGTGATTGCGTTGGCAGTAGATTACGGCGTGTGGTTCAGCTATCGCTGGCGCGAATTGAAAGATCAAACGCCTTTGCAAGTCAGTATGGCCGCAGGCAAAGTGATCGGACTGGCTGCAGGTACCGAGTTGGCTGGTCTTGGCGCTATCACTCTGGCCAGCTATCGAGGTGTGTCCTCGTTAGGCGTGAGCATCACCATCGGGCTAGTGTGTTGTTTGGTTGCAACGCTGGTGGTGGCACCGGCCATCGGTCAATTATTAGATTCCAAGAGAAAACCATAATGGGGACCTCTAAAAATTGCACTTCGACAAGCTCAGTGCGAACGGTTATCTTATTAAATCAATTGCTTATCCGTTCGTGCAGAGCCTGTCGAAGCATGAATGGATAATTTATAGAGGTTCCTTAATGCGAAAAACTTATCTGATTGTTACCAGTTTGCTGGCTTCCTTAACGGCAAACGCAGCACCCAATCCCGAAATGATTTTGGTGTGTTACCCAGGCGGGGCGGTTAATGCCAAGGACGCCAACGCGGCAATGAGCTCCATGTTGCGAGTGGTCGAGCGCGTGGGCCAGTGGCAGGAAAACAGCTTTAACAGCTTCTTCACGTCTAAAGCCGACGAATGTAAGAAGCAAATGGCCGATAAACATCCCAAATTTGCGATCACCTCTTTAGGGCTGTATTTGGAATTGCGCAGCCAGCACAACTTAGTGCCGGTCGTTCAACCCAAAATCAAAGGTCAAACCAGTGAGCGTTACCGGGTCATGGTGCAAAAGGACAAGTATCAGAACCTGGACCAGCTGAAAGGCAAAGCGGTTGGTGGCACGGTATTGGAAGAGCCGTCTTTTATCAGCAAAATCGTGCTTGCCGGTAAATATGACCTTGCTGGCTTCAACTTAAAACCATCCAATCAGGCTATCCGTTCGTTGCGGTCTTTGGATAAAGGCGAATTGGACGCGGTTATTTTGAACGAGCAACAATTTAACGGCCTTGCTTCACTACAGATGAGCACACCCCTTGTTCCTATCTTTACCTCCGAGGAGATTCCGCTGATGGGTGTGGTCGCAAACAGCACGACTACGACTGCAGAAGATCGTCTCCGCTTTGGACAAGCTTTGGAAGGAATGTGTGCCGATAGTGAAGGCAAAAAACTATGCGATTTGTTTGGCGTGGAAGCTTTTACCACCGTCGATGCGGCGGTGTTCGAGCCGATGGTTAAATTATGGACTAACGGGAAATAAGACATTGAACAAGCTAAGACTGTTTTTCACTATTTCACTACTCGTCTTTTTGAACAGCTGCGCCTTGTTTCAGAAAGACTATGTTCAATTTGACGAAGTGCTTAACTGCCCGGAACAGACCACCGCAAACTTGCTGGCAGCACAAAATCAACTCGGCTATCTGAGCAACACCGACACCTTAGCCTGCGCATTAACTGCGTTGCGTAAAACCGAAGACGTGACCTTGCGCCGCAGCGCACTCGCTAGTCGCCTGTGCTTACATTTGGCGGAACGTGAAACAGATCAAAATAAGCGTGAGAGACTTGCCGATGAGGGCGTGGGTTTTGCTGAAACCGCACTTAAGTTAGGCGGAACCGGCGATGGCGAAGTGCATTACTACTTAGCTGCCAACTTGGGGCTTGAAGTGCGTGAACATATCACCTTGGCTATCAATAACCTTGCCCGCTTGGAAAGTGAATTAAAGCAAGCAGTGGAATTAACTCCGGACCTTGACGATAGTGGGCCGCTTCGCGTTTTAGGCATGCTTTATCTTAAAGCCCCGGCATGGCCCAATGGCATTGGCGACCGCGACAAGGCACTGGATCTTTTGGTAAGAGCAGGAAACACTCCCCCCAACCCTCCGCTCAATCACCTGTTTTATGCCCAAGCGCTTTGGGATGATGAAGGCAACGAAGCGACTGTAAACCGGGTAAAAGCGGAATTCGCGATCGGCGAGAAGCTACTGGTGGAGGGCAATTGGGGCTATAACAAAGAGGTCTGGAAAAAGGAATTTGACGAATTTGCTAAGGAGTTTGGACAGAATGAGTCATTAGATAAATAACTGATGTTACGCAGAGTGGTTTTTCTCCCGTTATTCCGCCCCGAGCATCGCAGCTCTTGTGCCCTGTGGGTATTTGGTGAAATAGGCCCGCAAGGGGAGCGGCAGGGAGGCCGCTCGTTTTCGCATGGCCAGGGATGGCCCTTCGAAAACCCTCGCCAAAAGTGAGAGGCGCAGGATTAAGGCGGAATCCGGGTCGCCTTTTCTTTGGATACTTTCTTTTCGACTGCATGGATGCAGGAGGTAGGGCAACGCAGGGAGCAGTTGCCGAGGCGAAGCAAAAGAAAGTAGCTCGCCTGTCGGTGCGAGAAC
>JAUYMX010000005.1 GCA_030699345.1 Methylococcaceae bacterium | reverse complement strand
ATTTTTTTTCATTGTTTCTCTCCGGTGTTGGATGATGGGAACAAATTTCATAAAGTGCTGCTTTATGAGTCGCTGAAAGTCTACTTAATAAAACACCCTTAGAAAATGTGACCAATTGCCGCGCGGCGAATTGTCGCAATAACTGGGACGTTAAATTACTGTTTGCAGGGCCTACGAGATTAACAATGAACCAAACCATACAAACCACTTGTCCTTATTGCGGTGTTGGCTGTGGCATCACCGCGCAGGTTGATGCAGCCAACCGTCGCGTTACGATTAATGGCGATGACAGCCATCCAGCTAACTTTGGCAGGCTGTGCTCGAAAGGTTCCGCATTGGGTGAAACGATTGAACTGCAAGGCCGGTTATTGCAACCCAGCGTTTATGGGCGCGAGACAATCTGGGCCGAAGCGCTGGATTTAGTGGCCGATAAATTTCTCAGCACTATCGAACAATTCGGCCCGGATGCGGTGGCAATTTACGGCTCGGGACAACTGTTAACCGAAGATTATTATGTCGCCAACAAGTTTATGAAAGGCTTTATCGGCAGCGGCAATATGGATACCAATAGCCGCCTGTGCATGTCATCGTCAGTGGCCGGGCATAAACGCGCGTTCGGCGCGGATACCGTGCCGGGTTGTTATGAAGACTACGAACACGCCGAATTGATCATATTGATAGGCTCAAATACGGCCTGGTGTCACCCGGTCAGTTTTCAGCGTATCCGTGCGGCCAAAGAAGCCAATCCGGCATTAAAAGTTGTCGTTATCGACCCGCGCCGCACCGCAAGTTGCGATATTGCCGATTTACATTTGCCGCTCGCCAGCGGCAGCGATGCCTGGCTGTTTAACGGGCTATTAAATTATGTAGGGCGCGCACCGCGTACCAACCCAACTTATATCGAACAACACACCGAAGGCTTTGCCGAAGCACTCGCTGCGGCAGAAAACGCCGACATCAGCCAAGTTGCCGCGCAATGCCGGTTAAACAAAGAAGACCTGCAACGTTTTTATGACTGGTTTGCAACGACCGACAAGGTCATGAGCCTGTACAGCCAAGGTATCAATCAATCGTCATCCGGCACCGACAAAGTCAATGCCATCATCAACTGCCATCTGGCCACCGGAAAAATAGGCAAACCCGGCAGCGGGCCGTTTTCATTAACCGGCCAACCTAACGCGATGGGCGGACGCGAAGTCGGCGGCTTGTCACACCAGCTGGCAGCGCACATGGATTTTTCCAGTAATGATGATATAGACCGGGTAGCACGGTTTTGGAGCAGTCGGCAGATAGCAACCAAACCAGGGCTTCCCGCCGTAGACTTATTCGATGCTATTTATGACGGCAAGGTTAAAGCCGTGTGGATTATGGGCACCAATCCGGTAGTCAGCCTGCCCAATGCCGATAAAGTAAAACAAGCTCTGCAACGCTGCGAATTTGTCGTGGTATCCGACTGCATCGCCAATACCGACACCACTGCCCTTGCCCATGTGTTATTGCCAGCGCAAGGCTGGAGTGAAAAAGACGGCACGGTGACCAACTCGGAACGGCGCATTTCCCGGCAACGGGCCTTATTTAAACCCACAGGCAATGCCAAACCCGATTGGTGGATACTCACCCAAGTCGCCCAGCGCATGGGCTTTGAAGAGGCATTCCCCTATCAAAGCCCGGTAGAGATTTTCCGCGAACACGCGGCCTTATCGGGATTTGAAAATAACGGCAGCCGTGATTTTGACATCTCCGCGTTTGCCGACATCAGTCCGGAAAATTACGATCGCCTGCAACCGACACAATGGCCGGTTAATCAACAATATCCGCAAGGAAGAGCGCGATTGTTTGACGATGGCCGGTTTTATACCCCATCCGGCAAAGCCCAGTTTATAGCCATCACCCCTAGCGCGCCGGGCATGCTGCCGAATGCTGACTATCCACTGATTTTGAATACCGGCCGTTTGCGCGACCAATGGCATACCATGACGCGCACGGCCATTGCTGCAAAACTTAATCAGCACAAACCTGAACCGTTTGTAGAAATACATCCTGATGATGCCGCACGTTACGGCTTAATACAAAACGGCCTAGCCAGCATTGAAAACAGCTTGGGATCAATGCTCGCCCGCGTGCAGATCACCGGCAGCCAACTGCCGGGCAACGTCTTTGTGCCGATGCATTGGACTGCGCAATATGCCAGTCATGGCCGCATGGGCGCGTTGGTCAATCCCTTTGTCGATCCTGTGTCCAAACAACCGGAAAGTAAACATACGCCAGTGCGCATCAAGCCGTATCTGCCAGTGTGGCAAGGGTTTATCTTATCGCGTCATGAATTGTCCGCAATCACGTCTGACTATTGGGTCAAAATTAAAGGCGAACAGTTTTATCGTTATGAATTGGCCGGAGACACTTTGCCCGAAGACTGGCAGGAATGGGCAAAACAGTATGGCGGTGACGTCGATAATAGCCAATGGCAAGAGTATCGGGATCCGGCCAAGGGTAATAACCGGACTGCCCGGCTCGTCGGTAATCAACTGCAAAGCGTTATTTTTATCACCACCGACAACAATCTTCCGGAACGAGGGTGGTTAACTAGCCTGTTTGAAAAAACCGAATTGGCTAAAACAGAACGGATGGCGTTGTTAACAGGCTTACCGCCCGCCGGTGTTAGCGATGCAGGTACTATCGTTTGCGCCTGTTTTAATGTCGGTGAGCAAACCATCAAAACAGCCATCAAAGCACAAGGCCTTACAACCCATCAAGAAGTTGGGCGTTGCCTTAAAGCGGGTACTAATTGCGGCTCGTGTGTGCCTGAGATTAAATTATTGCTGCTTAATTGCGAGTAGACTGAAAAGATCATTTCATATCACTCGCAATAAAACAGTCTCGATCAATCGGCACTAAGCGATCTTTTTACTTGATTAATATGAATCGTTTATGAACTGGGCGTATCGATTTAGGAAACAATCCATGTATCGTTAGTATTATTGTTAATAAGGCAAGACTTCCATATAGTTCAGTTGCGGTACTCATTTATCAACTTTATAGGAAGACCAAATCATGAACGACTTTCACAAAGATATATTAACGGGAACAGTGTTTATCACTGGCTTACTGGGTTTTGTTTCCGGTGAGTTTATTATTTCGTCCACGCTATTTGCTACTGCAGCTATTGCCAGCAACCTTAACGTAAATCGTAAAAGAGGCAAAGCTGGGCAAATCACATGGAAATGACACACGTCCATCATCAACTTAATCAATTAACTTAAAAACTCCCAAGACCTACAAGTCTTGGGAGTTTTTTACTTTTAGGCTTCTGGTTTGAAAATCGCTTTACCTCTGCATTTAATCCGTTTGTCCTGTTCATCATTTCGATAAAACTTTGTTAGCATAAACCCTAACGCTAAGTCCATATTTTGGGTGTTGTGAGCTATCGTCTATTCCCAAAGACTGCCTCGTTTTCAGGTGTTCATCATGATGACCCGACTATTTCTACTGCCTGTTTTATTAGCGTGCGTTTTAACCGGTTGCGTAATAAACGGCTCAGTGCCGACAGCACATCAATCTGAATCCCAACCAATACAAAATAATTGTCTCGCTGTCTTTAACGCTGCCGAACAGTCAATTGTTGCCGCCGAGGTCATGGATACCGAAGCCAGGCGCATTGATGGCTATCCGTATCTGCGCGTGAATCGTTTTCTATCCAGTTTCCGGGATGAAGTAAATGGCGATAGTTATGTATTTTGGCTTAAGCAACTCCAACAACTAGCCAATACCGGCTGGCGCGTTGAGATTAATAATCTACCCGAACCTTCAGCACAACAACTGCAACAAACAATTCAGGCAATTTTATCTAGCAAAGCCGCAACCATTGATGCGTTGCAATCTTGCAGCGATAAGTTGCTGCAGTTACAACTTGAAACTAATAATCAAAATGAGCTGAAAAAGCTGGCGACCGTTACTGATGATTATCAGACCTGGAAACGCATTATTGGCATTTATCCATTAACGGCTTGGACATTCAAATCAGGTATCGCGCAATGGCATGAAGAAACACTGGCTACTTATAAGCAACCGTTGCAGCAATTGCCGGTGTCAGGCCAATTGACACGCTATCAGCCGTCTACAAATATGGCGCTGTCAGATACTGAAGTTGCTGACATACTAAACACATCTGCAAACAATCCTTTAACGACCCCCTTACCTTCTGCCGAAGATCAGCAGAATTTGTTTAACAGTTTTGCTCCCGTATTTGAAATTGATGTCGCCACCAATAACGATCGTATCGGCTACCCAGAATTACAGGCGGAAAACACGCCTCGGGTAAACATAAATAAACCCACTGTATTTCAACATCTTTCGCATACCCGGCTAGGCAATAAGATTTTACTGCAGCTGAATTACACAATTTGGTTTCCGGCCCGGCCTAAACGTTCAACTTTCGATCTACTGGGCGGCCATTTGGACGGCATTACCTGGCGGGTTACGCTACTGCCAAATGGTAAGCCTTGGCTCTTCGACACCATCCATAATTGCGGCTGTTATCATTTATTTTTCCCCACAGAATATGCCGACGCCATCAAGCAGAACACGGTATTGAGTGAACGCTATTTCCAACCACAACCCGCACTTGCCATCAAACAGGACATGAAGCCAGTACTGCGTATTGCCGCAACCACACACTATATTGAACGTGTTTCTTTTGACCCAAACCAGACCGGTCAAGCTATTCAATATCACTTAGATAATGCGGATAAATTACGATCTTTAAGCACAAATAATGGCACGCAGCGCAGCTTATTTGGCCAAGACGGCATTGTTGCCGGTACTGAACGTGGTGAAAGGCTTTTATTTTGGCCGATGGGTATTGCAGAACCCGGCGCCATGCGCCAATGGGGACATCACGCGACCGCATTTGTCGGCCGACGTCACTTCGATGATGCTCGTCTATTTGAAGGGGTTTTTAAAATAAATTCTGCTTTTTAGCGGGGTGTAAAACAGGGTCGACAATGCCAACCCTGTGGTAAATCGACTTTTTACAACGACTTATACAACTCTAATGCTTTATTCAATTCGGCGGCTGATTTTTTGACATCGCCACGTTTAGACTCAATTTGGCCTTTGATTACACTTTCGTTGGCCTGTTTCACAATATCTTCGTGACCAGTGATTTTTTCTGAAGCAGCACGTGCAGCTTTAAAATGTAAATTGGCAGCAGAAAAATCGCTTTTGTTAACTTCGGCTAATGCTTTTTCAACATGCACAATAGTCTCATTTGTTGCTGAACTATCAGCAGCTTCTTCGGCAAGAGCAGTAGCGCTAAGCGCACCTAAAGAAATTGCCATAAAGAAAGTTAACGCTGTTTTTTTAATGATATTCATATATTCCTTGGGTAATTACCGGATGGTATGGAAATAGGTACTTAAAAAGTAGTGCCTTCCGCGTCTCATCATATAGGATTACTGAAAACCAGATATGACTGCTTTTGTTTGTTAACACGACTTAAATATAAAACCCCGGTATCAATACTATGAAACATCCCGAATTTCCTTTAACCGACGAACTAATTTACCTTAATCATGCCGCCGTCGCGCCCTGGCCGAAAAGAACAGGCGAAGCGGTGATCAAGTTTGCAGAACAAAACATTCGCTACGGTTCGCACTTTTATCTGGACTGGATGAAGAAAGAAAATGAATTGCGCAGTCAATTGCAGGCTTTGTTAAATGCCCCTTCTGCTGATGATATTGCGCTGGTCAAAAATACCTCGGAAGGCCTGTCATTTGTCGCTTACGGTTTACCATGGCAAGCGGGCGATAATATCGTATCCAGCAACCAGGAATTCCCTTCCAACCGGTTGCCGTGGGAATCCTTAACAAATCAAGGCGTAGAATTTCGCCAGGCTGATCTTGGCAGTGCAGAAACCCCTGAGGAGGCGTTATTTGCGCTGGTCGACAACAACACCCGTTTATTGACCATCAGCTCCATTCAATTTGCCTCGGGACTGCGCATGGACTTGGAACGGATTGGCGAATTCTGCAAACAGCGCGACATCTTGTTTTGCATCGATGCCATTCAAAGCCTGGGTGCCGTGCAGTTTGATGTACAGGCTTATCATGCCGATTTTGTCATGGCGGATGGACATAAATGGATGTTCGGCCCGGAAGGACTCGGTGTTTTTTACACCACGCCCGAAGCAAGAGATAAGTTAAAGCTGACCCAATACGGCTGGCACATGATGAAAGATACTCATAATTATGAAAACAAACCTTGGGAAGTTCATCATACCGCCCGTCGTTTTGAATGCGGCAGTCCCAATATGCTGAGTATTCATGCTCTTTCCGCCAGCTTATCTTTATTACTGGAAACCGGCATGGCTGTTGTTGAAGCGCTAGTGTTTGAAAAGTCGGATTATATTAAGGCAGCCGTAGCTAAAAACGATCAGTTAAGTTTATTGTCACAGCAGCAAAATCTGCTGAAGTCAGGCATTGTTACCTTCAAACACCAGACCATTACCAACGATGATTTATACAAACATTTGCAAAAAAATAGTGTGGTGTGCGCCTTACGTGGCGGCGGCATTCGTTTTTCAGCGCATTTTTATAATACTTTTGACGAAATTGACCGGGCGTTTGCAATCATTAACGACATGGCAGCACCGCGTTAAAAATCAATCATCTTGGCTAGCCGAAATAGTTTGCGCCTCTGTTTTGTTGTTATAATTTAAATTGATTATTTTTTAGTTCAGCTCTCAAAAGGAAATCTTGTGAAAAAACTTCTTCTAATTATCAGTATTGGCTTGTTATCCGGATGTAGTACCGGCATTGTTTCTATGGACACAGGTACTTATATGGTTGCGTCAGTTTCAAATTGGCCGCATGTTACGATTTTTAGAACCGGATCAGGGCAAAAAGCCGAGGTTTATGAAGACGCAAACAGGTTTTGCAATAGCGCGAATAAAGATGTAGAAACCTTGGATATTAAGCTTAGAGATGGAATAACATTTATTAAACCTGCAAGTGCTGAGCTGGACTTTCGTTGCGTTGATAGAACTGTTACCAAATAATTGTACGAACAAAATCACAAAAACCGCTCTGTTATTAATTTGAAAAAATCAGAGCGGTTATTTTGCAATAGTCCTAAATATCACCTACCCAAACCGAACTCAGGTTCAACGCTTTTTTAACTCTGGCGGCATAAGCATCCGCTTCGGCTTTGTTAGTAAACCCCCCTACTTTCAACCGATACCAAGTCACGCCGTTAACCTCTACCGGAATAACTTCAACCGGCACGCCTTTTTGAGCAAATTCGGCGGCTTTACTTTTAGCATACCAATCCTGTTTATAGGCAATGAGGTTGACTGACCAGTCGGCACTGACCGAGGGCTTTTTATCTATTGTCGGCTTTGTGGTTTTTGCTGGTTTCTTTTTGGCCGCGGCTTTGTTTTCAGGAACGGCTTTAACTACAGGCTGATTTTTACCCTCTATTGTCGACTCTGCATTAGGTTTTGCGCTATCAGCAGCTTTACCGGCAGCATCGATTTTTGCGGCGGGTTCAATAGGCTTGGTTGCAGCATGGTCAGCTGGGGCAGCATGCGTGTTTGCTTCCGTTGCGCTGGGTGTAGGCAAATCGGCAATTTTCGTTGGCGCGATGTCCAAGGACTTATTGACTACGTCTTTTTTTGGCGTCACCTCACTTACTTTATTGCCAGACTCTAATTTAACGTCTGCAGCCTGAGTTGGCGCAGGTGTTCCGTTGATTTGCCCAATCACGCCGTCAAGCTTTTGATTTAGCTGCTCTACGGAGGTTTTAACTGCTGTTAAATCTTCTTCAGGTTTTTGCCCCAAATGACTATCCACATCAGTTTTGGTTGCTTTTACTGACTCTGAAAGTTGTGTCAGTTCAGATTTTGCACTAAACGCTAACCAGCCCATACCGCCAGCAAGCCCCAATGCCAGAATGCCGGTACTTAAGGCTATATAGCCAAAAACAGCGGCTTTTTTAGCTTTGGCGTTGGCTTCGTTCAACTGTTTTTTGTACTGTTTATCCATACGCTCTTGTTCAGCTTTTAGCTGCGCCAAGGCGTCATTTTCAGAGCTATTAGTTGCGGCAGCAGCAGCGGCGGCTAACTCAGCAATGGGTGCAGCAATGCTTTGCTCAACAGGATCTAGGATTGCGACCGGTGCATCATCAGTTATCTGATCCATCGACAAATCTAAATCTTCTACGGCAAAATCATCACCACTTTCAACAGGGCTGGACATACCGGGAAAATCGCTATCAGCGGTAATGTCAAAATCAGCAAGCAGAAAATCATCCTCGCCATCAGAGTTTCGAGCGACGGTTTGTTCCGTAAAGTCGTCGTCACCTTGCGCCTCTGAAACAGCAGGCTCGGCAAAAACGTCATCGCCAATTTCGTCCAGGGCTAAAAACTCATCGCTGACAGTAGCCCCGGTTTCTTTCATCAACGCCAACTGTGCGGCTATTTGCGCGTCTTCGTCAAATTCAGAAATTGGTTCGGCTGGTGCTGTTATTTCATCAGCCAGGTTATTATCAATAACTTCTGCCTCCGCCACATTCTCAACAAATTCATCAAATGATGGGAAGTCCGCAAACTCATCATCTATTAACCCATCCGATGGCAGACTAACTTCATCGGAGTCAGCATCAACAAGCAAGCTATCAGTATTATCTTGCGCCAAGACTTCATCTTTTACGTCAACGGCATCATCAATTGAAGACAATTCTTCTATCGGAAGCGCATCAACAATAGGTTCAGCTAAGTCGCCAAATTCATCAAGGCCGGAAAAGTCATCCAACAACTCATTATCGAGTTTTGGCGAGTCATTTTTATCAAAGCCACTATCAGCCAATAATTTATCAAGCGGATCTTGATCATCTGGAACTTCATCATTCTCGACTATATCAATCAACGGTTCGGCCTCTTCTATAGAAAGCGCATCCAATTCTGGTTCGGCAAAATCACCGAAATTATCAAAATCTTCCAACAGGGTTTCATCATCGGGTAAAGCAACTTCTGTGTCGAACCCAGTTTCAGTCAGCAGCTTATCAATGGCGTCTTGTTCGGATTCAGCTACGTCCTCATCAATAAGCAACTCAGGTTCTTCGTCAAGAAGCTTGCCCAATAAGGGGTCTGCAAAATCGCCAAAGTCGTCAAGCTCTGAAAATTCATTATCAATTTGGATACTATCGGCAGTCTGTTCCAGCTCGGGCTCTATTGGCTGCACTTCTAACGATGGTTCGGAAAAATCACCAAAATCATCAAGCTCTGAAAACTCATCATCAATTTGGATACTATCGACAGTCGGCTCCAGCTCGGGCTCTATTGGCTGCACTTCCAATGATGGTTCGGAAAAGTCACCGAAATCGTCAAAATCATCAAAACTGTCCTGTGCCTCATCGCTGAGTTGGGCACTGTCTTCATTATCAAAGCCGGTGTTCACTAATAATTTATCAATGGCATCTTGATCCTCTAATTCGGATTTTGCAGCTAACGACGAAACTGCGTCATCAAGCATGTCATCAAGGTTATTCCGTTTAGTTTTTAATGTGTTATTTGTTGAATCTGACATAAGTATTGAAAATTAAAAAGGAACGTATTGGTGTTCATTTTAATCTCAACAGAGATAGTATTGTTGGAAAAGTTTCAATGATTTCATGATAAACTGGCAAAAAAACAGTTAAAAATTATTATGCAACTAGCTATTACTGCGCTAGGTCCTACCAATCCCAATTTCATCGCTGAACTACTTCCTGCGATAAGTGACTGCAAATGCAGCGTCGTAGAAATCCGGTCTTCTCGTTTAGCACAAGCAACTGCTGTTTATTTGCTGGCTCAAGGCAACTGGAATCAGATAGCCAAACTGGAAAATACACTCGAGCTGTTACGTAAACGACTGAACATTAAAATTAGTAGTTTGCGACCCGAGCCAAAAGAGAAATCCAGTGATTGCTTACCTTATTCCCTGGAAACTATTTCGCTGGATCGTGATCATGTTATTGAAGCCATCAGCACGTTTCTATTGGATCGAGGGGTAGAGATTGAAGACATTAGCGGCAGTTGCTATCAAGCCCCTTATATTCAAACCTCGGTATTTTCCACCAAATTCATTTTGCTGATCCCACCAGACATTCATCTCATCTCACTTCGAGAAGAGTTTCTTGATTTTTGCGATCAAGCCAACATTGATGCGATTATTGAACCTATAAAACGTTGATACTATGTCCCAAATAGCACTTGACCAAGCCGTGCCTGATTTTGAAATTCCAAGCACTGGTGAAAAAACCATCGAGTTAGCCGATTTGCGCGGCAAATACGTCGTGTTGTATTTTTATCCCAAAGACAACACCCCTGGCTGCACTCAAGAAGGCCAAGCTTTCCGGGATAATATTGATCAATTTACCCAACATAATTCAGTTGTCCTTGGTGTATCAAGGGACAGCGTTAAGGTTCACGAAGGCTTTAAATGCAAACAAGAATTTCCGTTTGATTTACTTTCAGACCAAGACGAAAAGCTCTGCCAGCTCTTTGATGTCATCAAAATGAAAAATATGTACGGTAAACAAGTACGCGGGATTGAACGCAGTACTTTTCTGATAGATCCGCAAGGAGTTCTGGTTCGCGAGTGGCGCAAAGTAAAAGTCAAAGAACATTGCCAAGAAGTCCTGAACGCTCTCGCTGAACTGACCACTTCTCATTAAAAATCGTGTAACTATTCAGTCTCTTGATCGAGCCGTCATGCGTAGGCTGGATAAGCGCTAGCGCATCCGGCAAAGGCGGTGGATGCGCGTTGCTTATCCACCCTACACAATAAACGCATAGCCTCACTCAGGTTAAAGACTGAATAG